>NZ_JBHWGV010000117.1:4747-13969 GCF_042732955.1 Kitasatospora sp. NPDC059747
GGGCGGCCCCGGGGGGGTGTGGGCCCCCCGTCCGCGCGGCGGGCCCTCCACCGGGGGGCCCCCGCACTGGGTGGGGGGCGCCGCCGGGCGCCCCCCCCCGCAACGCGCCCCCACGGTTCCCGGCGCTTGGGCGGGCGCCCCCACCCAGGGTCGCCCGGCCTCGCACCTCCGACCCCCATCGGGGGTGCGACAGTGCCTCCGCAGCCATCCCCCACGGTTGGGTGCGGCGGGCACATTCACCATGGTGCGCGATCTCCATGGACGGCCAGTGACAGGAGTATGTCCACTTCATGGCAGATCGCGGAGCCCGAGCTGGACCGCCGAGCCGGTGGTTCGTCCACGGGCCCGCCCGGTGTTCCGTCCAGTGGTTCGTCCGCGGGTGCTCCCGCGCGGGCCCGGTGAACGGTTCGTCCGCGTCCGGCCCCGCCGGGCCCGTACACCGCGTGCGTGTCGCTACCGCGGCGTAGGCTGGAGACCCCCGGCCGCTCGGCGTGCCGGGCCGTTCGCGTTGCCCCGGCGGGCCTTCGCCGCCCCGGGGCAGCACCAGCCACGGGACGAAGAAGAGACCCCAATGAGCCTGACCGGACTGCTCGATGTCGTCGCGCGGGACGCGGCGCTCGCCGAGGCGATCGGGGCGGCCACCGCCACCGGCGCCGCGGCCGGCGGCCGCCGACACCTGGACCTGGTCGGGCCGCCCGCCGCCAGGCCGTTCGCCATCGCCGCGCTCGCCCGTGCGCTCGCCGTCGCGGCGGCGGGGGACCGCGGCCGTCCGGTGCTCGCCGTGACCGCCACCGGCCGCGAGGCCGAGGACCTCGCCGCCTCCCTGCGCTCGCTGCTGCCGCCCGACGCGGTCGCCGAGTACCCGGCCTGGGAGACGCTGCCGCACGAGCGGCTGTCGCCCCGCTCGGACACCGTCGGGCGCCGGCTCGCCGTGCTGCGCCGCATCGTGCACCCGCGCGCGGACGACCCGGCGGCCGGTCCGGTCCAGGTGATCGTCGCCCCGGTGCGTTCGGTGCTCCAGCCGCAGGTGAAGGGGCTGGCCGAGCTGGAGCCGGTCGCCGTCCAGCGAGGGGAGTCGCACGACCTGGAGGAGGTCGCCCGACGGCTGGCCGCCGCGGCCTACGCGCGCGTCGAACTCGTCGAGAAGCGCGGCGAGTTCGCCGTCCGCGGCGGCATCCTGGACGTCTTCCCGCCGACCGAGGAGCACCCCCTGCGGGTGGAGTTCTGGGGCGACGACGTCGAGGAGATCCGCTACTTCAAGGTCGCCGACCAGCGCTCCCTGGAGATCGCCGAGCACGGCCTGTGGGCGCCGCCCTGCCGCGAACTGCTGCTCACCGACGACGTGCGGGCGCGGGCCGCCGAGCTGTCCGCCGGGCACCCCGGGCTGGCCGAGATCCTGGACAAGATCGCCGAGGGCATCGCGGTCGAGGGCATGGAGTCCCTCGCGCCGGTCCTGGTGGACGACATGGAACTGCTGGTCGACGTGCTGCCACTCGGCTCGGTCACCGTGGTCTGCGACCCCGAGCGGGTGCGCACCCGGGCCGCCGACCTGGTCGCCACCAGCCAGGAGTTCCTGCACGCCTCCTGGGTCGCCGCGGCGGCCGGCGGGGACCGGCCGATCGACCTGGAGGCCATCGACGTCTCCGCCGCCTCGCTGCGCTCGCTCGCCGAGGTGCGCGAGCACGCCGACGAGATCGGACTGCCGTGGTGGTCCGTCAGCCCGTTCGCGACCAGCGAGTCGGCGGTCGACGGCATCCTTGAGTTCGACGCGAACACGCTGACCCTCGGTATGCACGCCGTCGAGGCCTACCGCGGCGACACCGCGCGCGCGATCGCCGACGCCAAGGAGCGGCTGGCCTCCGACTGGCGCGTCGTCATGGTGACGGAGGGCCACGGGCCCGCCTCCCGGCTCGCGGAGGTGCTCGGCAACGAGGGCATCCCGGCCCGGCTCGTCGCCGACCTCGCCGACGCGCCCACCCGGGACGTCGTCCACGTCTCCTGCGGCTCGATCGAGCACGGTTTCGTCGACGAGGCCCTCAAGCTCACCGTCATCACCGAGACCGACCTGTCCGGCCAGAAGTCCTCCACCAAGGACATGCGCCGGATGCCCTCCCGGCGCCGCAACGCGATCGACCCGCTGGCCCTGGCCGCCGGCGACTACGTCGTCCACGAGGCGCACGGCGTCGGCCGGTACGTCGAGATGGTGCAGCGCACCGTCCAGGGCGCCACCCGCGAGTACCTGGTGCTGGAGTACGCCCCCGCCAAGCGCGGCCATCCCGGCGACCGGCTGTTCGTGCCGACCGACCAGCTCGACCAGGTCACCAAGTACGTCGGCGGCGAGGCCCCGACGCTGCACCGGCTCGGCGGCGCGGACTGGGCGAAGACCAAGCAGCGGGCCAAGAAGGCGGTCAAGGAGATCGCCGCCGACCTGATCAAGCTGTACTCGGCGCGCATGGCCGCGCCCGGCCACACCTTCGGCCCGGACACCCCGTGGCAGCGCGAGCTGGAGGACGCCTTCCCGTACGCGGAGACGCCGGACCAGCTGACCACCATCGCCGAGGTCAAGTCGGACATGGAGAAGTCCGTCCCGATGGACCGGCTGATCTGCGGCGACGTCGGCTACGGCAAGACCGAGATCGCGGTGCGCGCGGCGTTCAAGGCGGTGCAGGACGGCAAGCAGGTGGCCGTGCTCGTGCCGACCACGCTGCTGGTGCAGCAGCACTTCTCGACCTTCGCCGAGCGCTACGCCAACTTCCCGGTCACGGTGAAGGCGCTGTCCCGCTTCCAGACCGACAGCGAGGCGAAGGCCGTCCTGGAGGGCCTGTTCGAGGGCTCGGTGGACGTCGTCATCGGCACCCACCGGCTGTTCTCCGCCGAGACCAGGTTCAAGGACCTCGGCCTCGTGATCGTCGACGAGGAGCAGCGGTTCGGCGTCGAGCACAAGGAGCAGCTGAAGAAGCTGCGCGCCAACGTCGACGTGCTCACGATGTCCGCGACCCCGATCCCGCGCACGCTGGAGATGGCCGTCACCGGCATCCGCGAGATGTCCACCATCACCACCCCGCCGGAGGAGCGGCACCCGGTGCTGACCTTCGTCGGCCCGTACGACGAGAAGCAGATCTCGGCCGCGATCCGGCGCGAACTCCTGCGCGAGGGCCAGGTGTTCTACATCCACAACCGGGTCGAGTCGATCGACAAGGCGGCGGCCCGGCTCAAGGACCTCGTGCCCGAGGCGCGGATCGCCACCGCGCACGGGCAGATGGGGGAGACCCAGCTGGAGAAGGTCGTCGTCGACTTCTGGGAGAAGGAGTTCGACGTCCTGGTGTCCACCACGATCGTCGAGTCCGGCATCGACATCTCCAACGCCAACACCCTGATCGTCGAGCGCGGTGACACCTTCGGGCTCTCCCAGCTGCACCAGCTGCGCGGGCGGGTCGGGCGCGGGCGCGAGCGCGGCTACGCCTACATGCTGTACCCGCCGGAGAAGCCGCTCACCGAGACGGCGCACGAGCGGCTGGCCACCATCGCCCAGCACACCGAGATGGGCGCCGGCATGTACGTCGCGATGAAGGACCTGGAGATCCGCGGCGCCGGCAACCTGCTCGGCGGCGAGCAGTCCGGGCACATCGCCGGCGTCGGCTTCGACCTCTACATGCGGATGGTCGGCGAGGCGGTGGCCGAGTTCCGCGAGTCGCTCGCGAGCGGCGGCGGCGAGCCGGAGGAGGAGCCGCTGGAGGTCAAGATCGAGCTGCCGGTCGACGCGCACGTGCCGCACGACTACGCGCCCGGCGAGCGGCTGCGGCTGCAGGCCTACCGCTCGATCGCGGCCGTCAACTCGGAGGAGGACATCCAGCAGGTCCGGGACGAACTCGTGGACCGCTACGGCAAGCTGCCCGAGCCGGTGGAGAACCTGCTGCTGGTCGCGGCGCTGCGGCTGTACGCCCGGCGGTGCGGCATCTCGGACATCACGCTGCAGGGGGCGAACGTCCGGTTCGGGCCGGTGGAGCTGCGCGAGTCGCAGCAGCTGCGGCTGAACCGGCTCTACCCGCGCAGCCAGGTCAAGGCCGCGAGCCGGCAGTTGCTGGTGCCCCGGCCGAGCACCGGCCGGATCGGCGGCAAGCCGCTGGTCGGGCGGGAGCTGCTGGGGTGGTGCAGCGAGTTCCTGTCGGCGATGTTCGACGACCTGGCGGGGGCGAGGAAGTAGCGCCCGCGGGCGGTTGGTGCACGGCGGTCTCGGGCTCTGCCCGGGGCCGCCGTTTCGTTCGTGCGGGGGCGTTCGTGCGGGGGCCTTGGTGCGGCGGTGCGGCCGCGTTCGTGCGGGGCCGCCGCCGCGGTCGTCCACCCTGGCGTCGGGGTCAGCCGACCTTCCACTGGCCGACCTGGTTGGCGAAGCCGTTGTCCAGGGCGAACTGGACCTTGTCCAGCTTGACGCCGTCCGGGACCTCGAAGGTGACGAAGCCCTTGCCGGTCTCACCGGGGGCGATGTTGGTGGGGGTCTGGAAGGCCGGCCCGGCCTTGGTCTCCTCCAGGTTCGGGCCGTAGGCCTGGCCCTGGGTGTCCACGACCTTGGCGCTGCTGGCGGGGACCTCGCCGTACGCCTGGGCGCCGGTGGCCTTGATCTGGAACTGCACCGCGACGTAGTGCTTGCCGTCGGCCGGCTTGAGGTACTCGTTGGCGCTCTCGGCCGGGTCGACCACCTTCACCGCGACGACGTCGGCGGTGTTGGCCTTGTCCATGCCCTTGAGCGCGATGGTGTCGCCGATCTTTGCGGGCGCCTTGGGGGCGTCGGCGGGCTTGCTCGGCGCGGCGGGCGCGCCGGCCGAGGTGCCCGCGGCGGCCGGGGCGGTCTGCTTCGCCTCGGTGGAGACGGTGGTGCCGGTGGAGTTGCACGCGGTCGCGGTGAGGGTGATCAGCGCGGCGCCCAGCAGGAGGGCGGCGGAGCGGCGAGTGGTGGCGGACATGGCGGTTCTCCCGGTGATCGGTGGTCTTCCTGGCTGCCGCCCCTGTCCGGTGGCGACGAAGAAATCACACCACTTCGCTGTGAACGATGTCAACGGCCTTTCACGAAACATCTCTGTTCACGTGTGAACGCATGGATCGGAGGTGCTGGCTATGCTGTGTGGTCACACCCAGCCCGCAGTCCCTGTCCCCGTGCGACGTCGGAGGAGCCCCCGTGCCGGACCGAGCCGAAGTGACCGCCGTCGAGATCGCCCGGCTGGCCGGCGTCGGCCGCGCCGCGGTCAGCAACTGGCGCCGCCGCCACGCCGACTTCCCGCGCCCGGTCGGCGGCAGCGACGCCAGCCCGACCTTCGCCCTCGGCGAGGTCGAGGCCTGGCTGCGCGCACAGGGCAAGATCGCCGAACTCCCGCCCCTGGAGCGCGCCTGGCAGTTCGTCGACGCCCTCCGCGACCCGGCCGGCCACCCCGCCGCCCCGCTCGCCGAGGCCGGCACCCTCCTGCTCCTGCTGCACCGCGACCCCGACCGCTGGGCCGCCCTCGCCTCCGAGCCCGACACGCGCCTCGCGACGGCGCTCCCGAGGGCCGTCGCCGACACCGTCGTTCACACCTTCGACGCGGACGGCGCCGACCTCCTCGCTCTCCCCGGACTCCTCGGCAGCACCCAGCTCGACCTCGCCCGCCTGCTCGCCGCCCTCGCCGCAGACACCGGCGCCGCCGCGGTGTACGAGCAACTGCTCGCCCGCTACGCCGAGGCCAACACCCGCCAGCTCAGCTCCACCCCGCCCGAGGCCGCCGACCTGCTCGCCGCCGTCGCCGGCGTCCCCGCCACCGTGCTCGACCCGGCCGCCGGCCTCGGCGCCGTCCTGCTCGCCCACCCGCACACCACCGGCCGTTACGGCCAGGACGCCGACCCCGTCACCGCCGCCCTCGCCCGCCTCCGGCTCGCCCTGCACGCCCCCGCCGCCGAGCCCGGCCCGCTCCCGCTCGCGCTGCGCCCCGGCGACGCGCTGCGCGCCGACGCCTACCCCGGCGACACCTTCGAGGCGGTGCTCTGCCAGCCGCCGTACAACGAACGGGACTGGGGGCACGAGGAGTTGCAGTTCGACACCCGGTGGCCGGGCGGTCTCGTTCCGCCCCGCGGCGAGTCCGAACTCGCGTGGGTCCTGCACTGCCTCGCGCACACCCGCCCCGGCGGCCTCGCCGCCCTCCTGCTGCCCCCCGCCGTCGCCGGACGCCGGTCCGGGCGCCGCGTCCGCGCCGAACTCCTGCGCTCCGGCGCCCTGCGCGCCGTCATCGCCCTGCCGGCCGGCGCCGCCCCGCCGTACGGGGTGCCGCTGCACCTCTGGGTGCTCCGCGCGCCGAAGCCGGGGGACGACTTCCGCCAGGTGCTGCTGCTCGACGCCGGGTCGGCCCCGGTGGAGGGCGGGCGCGACAAGGTCGACTGGCCCGGACTGCGGCGGACCGTCGTCCACGCCTGGCGCGCCTTCGACCGGGCCGCCCGGGACGGCGAGCCGGTGCCCGCCGACGTCCCCGGCGTCCACCGGGCGATGGCCGCGATCGACCTGCTCGACGACGAGACCGACCTCTCACCCGCCCGGCACGTCCCGCCCGCCGCCCCGCTCGGCGGCGCCGCCGAACTCTCCCACCTCGGCGGGCGGTTGACGGAACTCCTGGCCGGCCTCGCCGATCCCGCCGCCCTCCTGCCCCCGCCCGGCGCGGAACCCGCCGCCGGCGTCGTCACCGTCGGCGAACTCGTGCGCGCCGGCGCACTGGAGGTGCACTCCTCCGGCACCGGCGCGACCACTCGCCCGGGCCCGGGCGAGGTGCTCGTCGTCACCGACCAGGACCTCGTCACCGGCAACCCGCCCACCGCCGCGCTCGCCGCCCCCGGCCCCGCCGGAGACCTCCGCACCCGCCCCGGCGACGTCCTCGTCCCCGCCCTCGGCGGCGGCCTCGCCCGCGTCGTCCCGGCCGAGGGCCCCCTCGTCGGCGCCGCCCTCGGCAGCCGCCTCCACCTGCTCCGCCCCGACCCGGCCGCCCTCGACGCCGAGTTCCTGGCCGGCCACCTCCGCTCCACCGCCGGCACCCGCCGCGCCGCGAGCCACGCCACCACGACCGCCCGCCTCGACATCCGCCGGGTCGAACTGCCCCGCCTCCCGCTGCCCGACCAGCAGCGTCAGGGCACCGCCTTCGCCCGCCTGGCCGCCTTCGCCACCACCCTCGCCCAGGCCGCCTCCCTGGCCCAGACCCTGACCCAGGCCGCCACCGATGCCCTGGCCACCGGCTCCCTGGCTCCCTGACCCCCGGCCCGCTCCTGCGCAGGAAGTCGGTCCGACCGACTTCCTGCGCGCCGGATGTCCTCGCGCCGAGCTGACGCTCCCTCTCAACCCTGTCTCCGGGAGGGACTCCGGGCGGTACCGTGTGCTCGGTCCGTCCGTCCTCACCAGCTCAGGAGCGCACATGGCAGGGCAGTACCCCGGGACGTTCGGACCCCCGCCCGGTGCCGCCGCCCAGCCGCCGGGCCGTCCCTCGGCCTCCGTCCGGGTGCTGTGCGCGCTCGTCCCGCTGCTGACGGCGGGCGTGTTCGGCCCGCTGCCCTCCCTCGTGCTGGCGATACGCCGCAGGCGTCCGTACGACATCGCGGGCGCCGTCGTCTACTGCCTGCTGCTCCTCACCATGGTCGTCTGCGCGGGCGTCGCGAGCGACACCAAGGCCTCGGCCGCGAACGTCATCGGCGAGATCGCCCTGGCCCTCCTCTGGCTCACCCCCACGCTGCACTACCTCGTGATGGACCGCCGGTCCCTCTGGGCGCCCGCCCCGTACGCCCCGTCGCCCGCCGCCCCGTACGGCGCGACCACGCCTGGCCACACCGCCCCGTCGCCCGCCGCCCCGTACGGCGCGACCACGCCTGGCCACACGGCCCCGTCGCCCGCCGCCCCGTACGGCGCGACCACGCCTGGCCACACGGCCCCGTCGCCCGCCGCCCCGTACGGCGCGACCACGCCCGGCCACACGGCCCCGTCGCCCGCCGCCCCGTACGGCGCGACCACGCCCGGCCACACCGCCCCGCCGCCCGCCGACGACCTGCGCGAACTCGGCGAACTCCTGCGCCGCCAGGCCCGCGAGGGCCGGTCGTGACCGTCGACCGCGTCATCGCGGGCCGCTACCGCCTCGCCGAGAAGATCGGCCACGGCGGCATGGGCCAGGTGTGGGGCGGCTACGACGAGCGCCTGGACCGCCCGGTCGCGGTCAAGCTGCTCCGCACCGACCACCTCCTGGCCGCCGGTCCCACCTCCGCCCCCACGGGCACCGAACAACGCCGCCACGGCGACGAGCTGCGCCGCCGCTTCCTGCGCGAGTGCCGGGTCACGGCCGCGCTGGACCACCCCGGGCTGGTCACGGTCTTCGACGCCGGGGAGGACGAGGGCGAGCTGTACCTCGTCATGCAGCGCGTCCCCGGGGTGAGCCTCGCCGACCTCATCGCCGAGGACGCGCCGTTCCCGATCGAGCGGGCGGTCGCCGTCGCCGCCCAGCTGTGCGCCGCGCTGGCCGCCGTCCACGCCGTACCGGTGGTCCACCGGGACCTCAAGCCCAGCAACGTGATGGTCCGCCACGACGGCCGTACGGTCCTGCTGGACCTCGGCATCGCCACCGCCCTCGACCCCGGCGCCACCCGCCTCACCCTCACCGGCGTGCCGATCGGCAGTCCGTCCTACATGGCGCCCGAGCAGGCGCTGGCCACCACCACCGACCCGCGCAGCGACCTCTACGCGCTCGGCTGCCTCCTGCACGAGATGCTCGCCGGCGAGGAGCCGTTCCGCGCGCCGACCGCGCTCGGCGTGCTGCGGCGCCACGTGGACGAGCCGCCGGTCCCGCTGCGCGACCTGCGGCCGGACGTACCGCAGCCGCTCGAACGCCTCGTCCTCGACCTGCTCGCCAAGCAGCCCGCCGACCGTCCCGCCGACGCCCGGCAGGTGTACGGGCGGTTGCTCCCGCTGCTGCCCGCGCCCGAGGCGGCCGCCCAACCGCGGTACGCGCCGCTGCCCGACCCCACCCGGCCGTACCGCTTCCCGCACCAGCCGCAGCCGTCGGCCGCCGGGCCGGTGCAGCAGCGGCCGGTGCCGGTGTCTGTGCCGGTGCCGCAGGCGCGGGGGGGGCCCCCCCCGCCGCCGGGGGCGGCGGGGGGGCCGGGCGGGACGGCCGGGCCGTCCGCCCCCGGCCCCGGCGCGGCGGGCGGGCGGGTCGCCGGCCGCGGGGCAGCCCG
>NZ_JBHWGV010000117.1:13979-28296 GCF_042732955.1 Kitasatospora sp. NPDC059747
GAGCAGCTGTTCGCGGGGGGCCGGGGGCTCGGGCTGCACGTCGTGGCGGTGTGGGTTTGGCGGGTGGCCGTGTGCCCGGGGCGACCCCGCCGCCGCCGGCGGTGCCGCCGGTGGTCCCGTTCGTCCCTGCCGTCCCGTCCGCCCCGGACCTCGGCGCGGAGTGCGGACGGCTCTCCGACCTCGTCGACGCCGGCCGCCACACCGAGGTCCTCGGCCTCGCCGCCCGGCTACTGCCCCGCGCCGAGGCCGAACTCGGCGACGGCGCGCCGCTCGTACGGACGATCCGCACCATCTACGCCCGCACCCTCCTCCAGGAGGGACACCACGCGCAGGCCCTCCCCGAGTACCGCCGCCTCGCCGCCACCGCCGAGGGCGGCCCGTTCGGACCCCAGGCCCTTGACCACCGCTACCGCGCGGCGATCTGCCTCGACCACCTCGGGCAGGGCGCGGAGGCGATGGCCGAGTACCAGTCCCTCCTCGCGACGGCGGCCCACGACCCCGACCCGGAACGCGCCTTCGACCTCCGCGAACGCATCGGCCTCCGGCTCGCCGCCGCGGGAGACGCCGAGAACGCCTGGCAGTGGCTCCTCCAGCTCCTCTTCGAACGCGAACGCCGCGAGGGCCCCCACCACCCCGCCGTCCGCCGCCTCCGCCACTCCCTGAACACCCTCCAACCCCACCGCACCACCCGCTGAGCCTCACCCCCCATCCCGCCGAACGCTGGGCCGCGCCGTAGGAAGTCGTTGGGGCCGACTTCCTGTGCTTCCGTGCCTGGCCTTCGCCTCAGCGTGAGAGGCCGGCGGCATCGCCCCCGCCTGCTGGGCTGCGCCGTAGGAAGTCGTTGGGGCCGACTTCCTGTGCTTCGGTCTTCTGGCGTCCACCTCAGCGTGGGAGGCCGGCGGCATCGCCCCCGCCCGCTGGGCTGCGCCGTAGGAAGTCGATGGGGCCGACTTCGTACGTTTCCGTTTCCTGGCGTCCACCTCCACGTGAGAGGTCGGCGGCATCGCCCCCGCCCACTGGGCCGCGCTGTAGGAAGTCGATGGTGCCGACTTCCTGTGGAGGCCCGCGTCCGGGGATGGCGGGGTGTGCCGGATGTCGGCCCGGCCGACTTCCTGTGCGGAGCCTCGTTTCGGGCTGCGGCGTAGGAAGTCGATGGGGCCGACTTTCTGCGCAGGGCCCCGGATGCGGGGAAGCGGCGTTGCGCGAGGCCCGATGGTGCGGGAGGTCGGCGGGGCCGACTTCTTGTGCGGGGCGCGTGGGGAGTCGCCCTGCCCGACTTCGTGTGCCTGGCCTTCGAGTCCAGTGTGAGACGCGAAGCCCTGTACCGAGGCGAGACGCCGGGGGCGACTTCCCGGAGATCCGCGGGACGGTGGTCCGGATCGGGTTCTGCTGGTCGGGCAGGGGGCCGGGGCGGGTAGGTTCGGGGTGTGACGACGAATACTCCGGGCGCGAAGTTGATCCTGCTCACCACCACCCACCGGGTGGCCCCCGGGCTGCTGGCGTGGCCGGCATGGGAGGCGTTGCGGTCGGCGGGGCGGGTGCTGGCGGGGGACGTCGGGCATCCGCAGGTGGCCGCGGTGCGGCAGGCCGGGGTGGACGTGGAGATCGTGGAGCCGGCCTCGGCGCCGGCGCTGGCGCGGCTGCTGACCGAGGAGCCCGCCGGCCGGGCCCCCACGGTGTGGCTGGGCAGCCCCGACGGGGACCCGGGCCTCACCGCGGCGCTGGCGCGCCTGGCCGTGGAGCACGCGGGGGAGGTGCCGGAGATCGAGGTGCTGCCGGGGTCGTACGACCTGCCCGGCGCCCGCCTGCTGGACCTGGTCTCGGTGATGGACCGGCTGCGCTCGCCGGGCGGCTGCCCGTGGGACGCCGAGCAGACGCACGCGAGCCTGGTGAAGTACCTGGTCGAGGAGGCGTACGAGCTGGTCGAGGCGATCGAGGAGGGGGACCGGGAGACGCTGCGCGAGGAGCTGGGGGACGTCCTGCTCCAGGTGTTCTTCCACTCGCGGATCGCCGAGGAGCACCCGACCGACGCCTTCTCGATCGACGACGTGGCCGGTGACCTGGTCGAGAAGCTGATGTACCGGCACCCGCACGTGTTCGGGGACGTCGAGGCGGAGGGCGCCGCCGAGGTCGAGGCGAACTGGGAGCAGCTGAAGGCGGCCGAGAAGGCGGACCGCGAGTCGGTGCTGGACGGCGTGCCGGCCGGGCTGCCGTCGCTCGCGTACGCGGCGAAGCTGGTGTCGCGGGTGCGCCGGGCCGGGTTCGAGGGCGTGCCGGACGAGTCGTACGAGCTGCCCGCGGAGCTCACGGAGGAGTCCGCGGGCAGGCTGCTGCTGGCCGTGGCGCAGCGGGCGCACGACGCGGGGGTGGACGTGGACGCTGCGCTGCGCGCGGCGGCGCGCGCCTACCGGGACGCGGTCCGCGAGGCCGAGGGCCTCAAGCCGGAGTAGACGCGGGGGAAGGGGAAGGGCCTCAGGCCGCCGTCACCGCGTCCTGGACGGCGGTCCGAGGCTGGGGCAGGACGACCTCGCCGATGGCCTCGCCGACGAGGGCGACGAGCTCGGCGAGGCGCTCCAGGCCGAGGTGGTCGGGCAGGTCGGCGAGGGAGATGATCCGCTCGCCGTCCGGGCCGGCGACGCAGAACAGGTCGATCGGCCCGAGGTGCTTCTCGGCGGTGTCGACGAGCGCGGCGACGTCGCTGGGGCGGCGGACGTCCCCGCCGACGCCGACGACGGGGCAGCCGGGCCGGTCGAGTTCGCCGGCGAGGTCCTCGGCGACGCCGGCCCGCTGGTCGGCGATCAGCACTCCGGCGGCGCCGGCCGCGGTGAACCGGCGGGCGAGGTCGGCTCCCGACCCGCCGTCGAGTACCGCGATGACGACGACTGCCCCGGTGACCCGCATGGTGCGCTCCTCCCTGTGGGCGGTCCGCACTGACGCCCACGATTTCTGCCGAGGATCGTAGGCAGGTCCTGACCCTCCGCAACAGGGGTTACCCCTCAGGTGACCAGGCTCACGCCTGCCCACCGTCCAAGAGCTGTCCAAAACCGGTCCACGCACTGTCCACGGGCCGTTCGCGGGGCGTTGAGGAACGGTCCGCGGGCCGTTGACGATCCGGTCACTCACCGTAGATGGCGGGGTGCCCCCGACCCACCGGATACGGTCGTCCCATGCCAGTTCAGCCCGACGCCGCCCGCCCGCCGCTCTTCACGTGGGAGTTCGCCGCCGACCCGTACCCGGCGTACGCGTGGCTGCGCGAGCACGCCCCGGTGCACCGCACCACGCTGCCGAGCGGGGTGGACGCCTGGCTGGTGACGCGGTACGCGGACGCGCGGCAGGCGCTGGCGGACGGCCGGCTGTCGAAGAACCCGGCGCACCACAGCGAGCAGGCGCACCGCACCGGCCGGGTCGGGATCCCGGGGGAGCGGCAGGCGGACCTGATGACGCACCTGCTGAACATCGACCCGCCGGACCACACCCGGCTGCGCCGCCTGGTGTCGAAGGCGTTCACGCCGCGCCGGGTGGCCGAGTTCGAGCCGCGGGTGCAGCAGCTCACCGACCGCCTGATCGACGGCTTCGCGCAGCGCGGTTCGGCGGACCTCATCCACGAGTTCGCGTTCCCGCTCCCCATCTACGCGATCTGCGACATGCTCGGCGTGCCGGCCGAGGACCAGGACGACTTCCGTGACTGGGCCGGCATGATGATCCGCCACGGGGGCGGCCAACGCGGCGGCGTGGGGCGGGCGGTGAAGCGGATGCGGGCGTACCTGCTGGAGCTGATCCACCGCAAGCGGGCGGACCTCGGGGACGACCTGATCTCGGGCCTGATCCGGGCGAGCGACCACGGCGAGCACCTCACCGAGAACGAGGCCGCCGCGATGGCGTTCATCCTCCTGTTCGCCGGCTTCGAGACGACCGTCAACCTGATCGGCAACGGGACGTACGCGCTGCTGCGCAACCCGGAGCAGCGCCGCCTGCTGCAGGAGTCGGTGGCGCGGGGCGAGACGGCGCTGCTGGAGACCGGGATCGAGGAACTCCTGCGCTACGACGGTCCGGTGGAGCTGGCGACGTGGCGGTTCGCGACCCACCCGCTGACCATCGGCGGGGTGGACATCCCGGTCGGCGACCCGGTGCTCGTGGTGCTGGCGGCGGCGGACCGGGATCCGGCCAGGTTCTCGGACGAGAACACCCTGGACCTGGCCCGGGCGGACAACCCGCACCTGGGTTTCGGGCACGGCATCCACTACTGCATCGGCGCCCCGCTGGCCAGGCTCGAAGGCCGGTCGGCGCTGGCCACGCTGTTGTCCCGGCTGCCCGATATCGCGCTGGCGGAAAGCCCGGAGAACCTGCGGTGGCGCGGTGGCCTGATCATGCGCGGATTGCGCGAACTTCCGGTCGAATTCAGTCCCGAGAGCCGTTCACCGCACGCGCTTCCCGACGCTCCGACACACTGACGGGACGTCGCGAACCGGTACGGATCGGCCGTATGAACACCCATCAATCCGGACAAACAACCGCCGTTGGTAGGCGATCGACCACGTGCCGTAATTTCTGTGTGATGTCTGCGATATGAGCTTGTGATTGGTCTGAGGATCTGTCTACTCTCCCTGGAGTTCGCAGCTGCGGACCCCGAGTGCGGAACGCCGAGTCCTGCCCGCCGCGCCACGGGAAACCGACCAGAACCCTGGGCAGGGGCGGGGGAACCAGGTTTGTTGCCGTTCCTCCACGGCTTGGGGTGAAGCCGCCCGAGCGGAATCGTTTCCGCAGACGGCGGCCGGGCCACCTCCCGGTCCGAACCCGACAGCTCACCTCGCAGGCGTGCGGAGAGGGACCCCTTCATGCTGTTCGTTGGAACCGGTCGTCACCGCCGTCGCACCCAGACCGAGAAGGCCATCGCCGTCGCCGGAGTGGCCGGCGTCGGACTCGCGATGCCGATCCTCACCGCCACCGGCGCCTCCGCCGCCCCGGCCTCCGCCTGGGACTCCGTCGCCCAGTGCGAGAGCGGCGGCGACTGGGGCATCAACACCGGCAACGGCTTCTACGGCGGCCTGCAGTTCACCTCCAGCACCTGGAAGGCCTTCGGCGGCACCGCGTACGCGGCGCAGGCCAACCAGGCCTCCAAGGGCCAGCAGATCGCGGTGGCCGAGAAGGTCCTGGCCTCGCAGGGTCCGGGCGCCTGGCCGGTCTGCTCGAAGAAGGCCGGCCTGTCGAAGGGCGGCGCCCCCGCCGCCGTCGACACCTCCGACGCCAAGCCCGCCGCGCAGCAGCACTCCCAGCCGGTGCAGCAGCAGCCCGCGGCGAAGCCGGCCCAGCCGAAGCCGGCTCAGAAGCCCGCCCAGCAGCAGTACCAGCAGCACACGCAGCAGGCCCAGCAGCAGCCGCAGGCCCCGGGCTTCTCCGGCAAGGCCGGCTGGGACGCCGACGCGAAGGTGTACTGGTACCAGAACAATGGCACCTGGTACTGGACCAGCCACCAGGGCGTCTACCAGCAGTACGCGGGCCAGGCCCAGCAGCAGGCCGCCCAGCAGCAGTACGCCCAGCAGCAGGTCCAGCAGCAGTACGCCCAGCCGCAGCAGCAAGCCCCCCGCGCCGCCGTCGCCCCGCAGGGCGGCCACGACTACACCGTCCACGCCGGTGACACGCTGTCGAGCATCGCGTCCGCCCAGGGTGTGCACGGCGGCTGGCAGTCGGTCTACGACGGCAACCGCGGCACCGTCGGCGGCGACCCGAACCTGATCCTGCCCGGCCAGGTGCTGCACCTCGGCTGACGCCGGCCGGAACCGGTGCGACACGCCACGGAGGGGGCCGACCCCGGATCGGCCCCCTTCGTCCGCTTCCGCCCCTTTTCCCGGGGAGCCCAGGTGAACTACCGGTAAGTAGCCCGGCCACACGCTGAGACGGGACCGAGGTCGGCGTGGCCCCGGGACCACGTGCGGTTAGGCTCTGGTCGTAACGACTCCGCAATCATCCCGCCGGCCGCACCACTGGTCAGCGGGACCCTGCTTCCGCAAGGAGATGCCTCGTGCCGTCCATCGATGTCGTCGTAGCCCGTGAGATCCTCGACTCGCGTGGCAACCCCACGGTCGAGGTCGAGGTCGGCCTCGACGACGGCAGCACCGGTCGTGCCGCTGTCCCGTCGGGTGCCTCCACCGGTGCCTTCGAGGCGCTGGAGCTCCGCGACGGTGACAAGAACCGCTACTTCGGCAAGGGCGTGGAGAAGGCCGTCCTGGCCGTCATCGAGCAGATCGGCCCGGAGCTGGTCGGCTACGACGCCACCGAGCAGCGCCTGATCGACCAGGCCATGCTCGACCTGGACGCCACCCCGGACAAGTCCTCGCTCGGCGCCAACGCCATCCTGGGCGTCTCGCTGGCCGTCGCGCACGCCGCCTCCGAGGCGAGCGACCTGCCGCTGTTCCGCTACCTGGGCGGCCCGAACGCGCACGTCCTGCCGGTCCCGATGATGAACATCCTCAACGGCGGCTCGCACGCGGACTCCAACGTCGACATCCAGGAGTTCATGATCGCCCCGATCGGCGCGGAGTCCTTCTCCGAGGCCGTCCGCTGGGGCGTCGAGGTCTACCACACCCTCAAGGGCGTCCTGAAGGAGCGCGGCCTGTCCACCGGCCTCGGCGACGAGGGCGGCTTCGCGCCGAACCTGGACAGCAACCGCGAGGCCCTGGACCTCATCACCGAGGCCATCCAGAAGGCCGGCTACGTGCCCGGCCGCGACATCGCGCTGGCCCTGGACGTCGCCGCCTCCGAGTTCTACCAGGACGGCGCCTACCAGTTCGAGGGCAAGGCCCTCTCGGCCGCGGAGCTCATCGAGTACTACGCCGGGCTCGTCGCCGCCTACCCGCTGGTCTCCATCGAGGACCCGCTGGACGAGTCGGACTGGGACGGCTGGAAGGCCATGACCGTCAAGCTGGGCGACAAGGTCCAGCTGGTCGGCGACGACCTGTTCGTCACCAACCCGGCCCGCCTGGCCAAGGGCATCGAGACCGGCACCGCCAACGCGCTGCTGGTGAAGGTCAACCAGATCGGCTCGCTGACCGAGACCCTGGACGCCGTCGAGCTGGCCCAGCGCAACGGCTACCGCTGCATGATGTCGCACCGCTCCGGCGAGACCGAGGACGTCACCATCGCCGACCTGGCCGTCGCCACCAACTGCGGCCAGATCAAGACCGGCGCCCCGGCCCGCTCCGAGCGCGTCGCCAAGTACAACCAGCTGCTGCGCATCGAGGAGATCCTCGACGACGCCGCCGAGTACGCCGGCCGCGGCGCCTTCCCGCGCTTCCGCTCCGCGGAGTAATCACGCTCTGCGGAGTAATCAGCACGGTCGCTCCGCGGAGCAATGAGCACAGCCGTTCGGCGGAGTAGTACGCACAGCGAGCACGAGGGCCGAACACCTCCGGTGGTGCACGCCTGACCGGTGCCCCGCCGTTCACCCCGTAGGGTGGACGGCGGGGCACCGTCGCGACCAGGAGGGGAACGGGAGATGGCTGGCTGGAGGATCCCGGGCTTGGCGGCCCGTCCTCGCTTCACGAGCCGGGCGACCGTCCTCGTCCTGGTGCTCTGCTCGCTGGTGGCGATCCTCGCCTACCCGACGCGGCAGTTCATCTCCCAGCGCGCCGAGATCTCCGCCCAGCGGGCGAAGGCCGAGCACGCCCGGCAGCAGGTCGAGCAGCTGCGCCGGGACAAGGCCCGCTGGCAGGACCCGGAGTACGTCAAGGCGCAGGCCCGTGCCCGGCTGCACTACGCGATGCCGGGGGAGACCCCGTACATCGCGGTGGATCCGGCCGGAGCGGGCGCCGCCCAGTCCTCCGCCGCCCCGCCCGCCCCCTCCGACGGCACGGCCGGCGGCGCGGTGAAGGCCGCCAAGCCCTGGTACTCCAGCGTCTGGGACTCGGTGGACGCCGCCGACACCGCGGCCCTGGCCCCCATCGCGCCGTCGACCCGTCCCCTCCCACCGTCCCCCGCTGGAGACCCCTCCCCCCATGACCACTGAGAACCACCCCGCCGTCTCCGACGCCGACGTCGCCGCCATCGCCGCCCAGCTGGGCCGGGTCCCGCGCGGCCTGCGCGGCGTGGCCCACCGCTGCCCGTGCGGCAACCCGGACGTCGTCGAGACGGCCCCGCGGCTGCCCGACGGCACGCCGTTCCCGACGCTCTACTACCTGACCTGCCCCAAGGCCGCCTCGCTGATCGGCACCCTGGAGGCGGACGGCGTGATGAAGGAGCAGACCGCCCGGCTGGCCGAGGACCCGGAGCTGGCGGCCGCGTACCAGAAGGCGCACGAGGACTACATCGCCCGGCGCGACGCCATCGAGGTGCTGGAGGGCTTCCCGAGCGCCGGCGGCATGCCGGACCGGGTCAAGTGCCTGCACGTGCTGGTCGGCCACTCGCTGGCCGCCGGAGAGGGCGTCAACCCGCTCGGTGACGAGGCGATCGGCATGCTGGAGGACTGGTGGGCCAAGGGCCCGTGCGTCTCCCCGGCCGAGGTCGAGGCGGCCGGCGAGCGGGTCCTGCGCAACCGGGCCAAGGACCAGGACCACGAGGCCGTCATCGCCGCCAAGGAGCAGAAGACCGCCGAGCGCGCCGCGAAGAAGCGCGCCGCCGACGAGGCCGAGGCGCGGGAGTCCGAGTGAGCACGACCCGCGTGGCCGCGATCGACTGCGGCACCAACTCGATCCGGCTGCTGGTCGCCGACCTGGACCCGGCGACCGGTGAGATCACCGACCTGGACCGCCGGATGATCGTCAACCGGCTGGGCCAGGGCGTGGACCGCACCGGCCGGCTGCACCCGGACGCGCTGGCCCGCACCTTCGCGGCCTGCCGGGAGTACCGGGAGGTCGTCGACGGCTTCGGGATCGGCCCGGAGCGCATCCGCTTCGTCGCCACCAGCGCCTCCCGGGACGCCGAGAACAGCGACGAGTACGTCAAGGGCGTGCGCGAGATCCTCGGCGTCGAGCCCGAGGTGGTCAGCGGCGAGGAGGAGGCGCACCTGTCCTTCGTTGGTGCCACCAAGGAGCTGACCGGCGGTCAGTTCGCCGCGCCGTACCTGGTGTTCGACCTCGGCGGCGGCTCGACCGAGTTCGTGCTCGGCGCGGACGACGTCCAGGCCGCGCGCTCGGTGGACATCGGCTGCGTCCGGCTGACCGAGCGGCACTTCGGCGGCGCCGAGCTGCCCACCGCGGAGCAGATCGCCGAGGCCAGGGCGCACGTGCGGGCCGAGCTGGACAAGGCCGAGGAGGCCGTCCCGCTGACCGGCGCGGCCACCCTGGTGGGCCTCGCCGGGACGGTCACCACGGTGTCCGCGATCGCCCTGGACCTGCCGGCCTACGACTCGGCGGTGATCCACCACTCGCGGATCGGCCGGGAGCGGGTCGCGGAGATCGCCCGCGAGCTGCTGGCCGCCACCCACGCCGAGCGCGCCGCGATCCCGTCGATGCACCCGGGCCGGGTGGACGTGATCGCGGCCGGGGCGCTGGAGCTGCTGGAGATCATGGAGCGCACCGGCGCCGCCGAGGTCGTCGTGAGCGAGCACGACATCCTGGACGGCATCGCCTGGAGTATCGCCTCCTGACCCGTTGCGGGCCTTACCCGACCGGCTCCGGAACCCCGAACGGGGGGCCGGGGCCGGGGCGCGCCCGGGCACGGGCGGAAAAGTTCGTGAATTTCTTCACATGGCGATCCAGTCATTCGTCGCACCCGCTCGTCCGCTACGTCCGAATTGTGGGACCGAAGGCTGTCACCGCGCGTCGCCCGTTGGATCGCAGGTCAGGCCTCGCTTGAGGTTTGAAAATCGAAATCACAAGCGGGAACCCGGGTGCTGTACGGATCGTTGCTGCTCAGCAGGGTGGTGTGACCCCGGGTGCTCACGGGGTGCCCGCGGGTGCGGTGAGGTGTCCCCGAGGAGGCCGTTTTGTGGCCGCGCAGTGTAGCACGGGGTGTCCATCCGCTTGTGACCGGGCTCACGAAGGCTGCTCCGGACGGTGCTGGATACTTTCGGATATGAGCACCACGGAGCGTCCTCGCATCCTCATTGTCGGCGGTGGTTACGTCGGCCTGTATGCCGCGATGCGCATCCTCAAGAAGATGCGTTACGGCGAAGCGACCGTCACGGTCGTCGACCCGCGGTCGTACATGACGTACCTGCCCTTCCTCCCCGAGGCGGCCGGCGGCAACGTCGCGCCCCGCAACCTCGTCGCGCCCCTGCGCAGCGCCCTCAAGAAGGCGGAGGTGCTCACCGGTCACGTGACCGCTGTGGACCACGCCCGCAAGGTCGCCACCATCGCGCCCGCGGCCGGCGACTCCTACGAGCTGCCCTTCGACTACCTCGTCGTCGCGACCGGCTCGGTCTCCCGCACCTTCCCGATCCCGGGTCTGGCGGAGAACGGCATCGGCATGAAGACGGTTGAGGAGGCCATCGCCCTCCGCAACCACGTCATGGCGCAGCTGGACAAGGCCGAGTCCACCACGGACGAGGCGATCCGGCGCAAGGCCCTGACCTTCGTCGTCATCGGCGGCGGCTTCGCCGGCGTCGAGACGATCGCCGAGGTCGAGGACATGGCGCGCGACGCCGCCAAGATCTACAAGACCGTCAGCCGCGACGACATGCGCTTCATCCTGGTGGAGGCGGCCAACCGCATCCTCCCCGAGATGGGCCCGGACCTCGGTCTGTGGACCAAGGAGAAGCTCGGCGAGCGCAACATCGAGGTCTACATCGAGACCTCCATGGACTCCTGCGTCGACGGCCACGTCGTGCTGAAGAACGGCATGGAGATGGACGCCTCCACCATCGTGTGGACGGCCGGCGTGAAGCCGAACCCGGTGCTGGCCCACTTCGGCCTGCCGCTGGGCCCGCGCGGCCACGTCGACACGGCGCCGACCCTCCAGGTCCAGGGCTTCGACTACGTCTGGTCCGCCGGCGACAACGCCCAGGTGCCGGACCTCGCCGCCGGCGAGGGCGCCTGGTGCCCGCCGAACGCGCAGCACGCCTGCCGCCAGGCCGTCGTCCTCGGCGACAACGTGATCTCCGGCATGCGCGGCTTCCCGCAGAAGGAGTACAAGCACAAGAACCTCGGTGCGGTCGCCGGTCTGGGCCTGCACAAGGGTGTCGCGATCCTCTTCGGCAAGTTCAAGCTGAAGGGCCGCCTCGCCTGGTGGTTCCACCGCGCGTACCACGGCGCCATGGTGCCGACCTTCAACCGCAAGGTCCGCGTCTTCACCGACTGGACCCTCGCCGTCTTCCTGAAGCGCGAGATGGTCGGCCTGTCCCAGATGGAGCAGCCGTACCTGCCCATCCAGGAGGTCACCCCGCCCACGAAGCCCGTGGAGGCCGCCAAGCCGGCCGCCGAGAAGGAACTCGCGAGCAAGTAAGCGACTGAGACCCCGGTGTGGGAGCACCGGGGTATGAGTCGGAGGCCCTCCGCCCGGCAGTGTCGCCGGACCACGACCTCCGTGGTGCTCAGCCGGCCGTGCGACCGGGCGGAGTACAGAAGTTGGAAGGCCCCTGCCGAACCCTCCGGCAGGGGCCTTTCGCGTTCCCGGACCGGCCGTCAGTCGGTCTTGATGCTCTCCAGGATGTCCAGCTTGGACGCCCGGCGGGCCGGCCAGATCGCGGCCACCAGGCCGACCAGTCCGGCGAGGAGCAGGAAGAGCGCCAGCTGGCCGTACGGCACGACCGTGGTGAGCCCGGCCAGGCTGGACTTCAGGGTGCCGTTGACGGCCCAGGCGATGAAGCAGCCGAGCAGCACGCCGATCCCGGCGCCGAACAGCGAGATCACCACGGACTCCAGACGGACCATCCGCTTGATGCCCCGGCGGTCCAGGCCGATCGCCCGCAGCATGCCGATCTCGCGCTTGCGCTCGAAGACCGACATCGCCAGCGTGTTGATCACGCCGAGGACCGCGACCAGCACGGACATCGCCAGCAGGCCGTACATCAGGTTCAGGATGAAGGTGATGGACTGGCTGAAGCGGTCCCGGACGTCCTGCTTGGACTTGACCTCGATCACCGGGTTGGCACCGGTGGCGTCCTTGAGGGACTGCTTGAGCGCGGCGGTGGCGCCGTCCTTGCCCTTGACCAGGACGTCGGTGACCTGTGCCTTCGGCTCGTGCTTGAGGATCTCGCCGTTGGCCAGGACGACCGGGCCGAGCATGCCGCCCTTCTCGTACACGCCGCCGACGGTGAGCTGCCCGGTGGACTTGTCCGGGAAGGTCACGGCCATGGTCGAGCCCGTGGTGACGTTGAACTTCGTGGCGACGTCCTGGTCCACCAGGAGCCGGCCCTGGCCGAGGGCGGCGGTGGAGCCGCTGGTCAGCTTGACCGAGGCGAGCTGGTCGAAGCTGTCCGCGTTCAGGCCGCTGATCGCCTTGCTGGTGCCGTCGAGCTTCCAGTAGACGGAGGTGAGCGGCGAGGAGGCCGCCACCCCGGGGGCCTTGGCGATCTCGCCGGGCACCTGGTCGGACAGGCCCATCCCGTTGGCGGTGCCGACCAGGTAGTCGGCCTTCATCGAGTCGGTGATGGCCCGGTCGATCACGCCGGTGACCGAGGCGCCCAGCACGGTGAGGCCGGTGACCAGGGTCAGGCCGATGGTGAGCGCGGCGGCGGTGGAGGCGGTGCGGCGGGGGTTGCGCACGGCGTTCTGCTGGGCCAGCTTGCCCGGGGTGCCGGCCAGCTTGCGCAGCACCGGGCCGACCAGGGCGATGACCGGACGGGAGAGCAGCGGCAGCAGCACGAACACGCCGATCAGGGCCAGGAAGGCGCCGATCGCGACCGGCATCCGGCCGGTGTCGTTGCCGGTCGAGGCGCCGAAGCCGATCAGCGCGAGACCGCCGGCGGCGAGGAGGGAGCCGATCGTGTTGCGGACCACCAGGCTCTTCTGACTGACCGGCTGGTCGCCGTTGCTCATCGCGGCCACCGGGGCGATCCGGGAGGCGCGCATGGCCGGCAGCAGGGCCGACAGCACCGTCACCAGGACACCGACCAGCAGGGTCACGCCGATGGTGAGCGGCTTGATCACCAGCGAGCCCTGCGGCATGTCCGCGTTCAGCGTGCTCATGAGGGACTGCAGCCCGGCGCCGATCCCGACGCCCGCGAGCAGACCGGCGACGGCGGAGACGACACCGATCGCCAGCGCCTCCACCAGGACGGAGCGGGTGACCTGCTTGCGGCTGGCGCCGATCGCCCGCAGCAGCGCGAGTTCCTTGGTGCGCTGGGCGACCAGCATGGTGAAGGTGTTCGCGATGATGAAGATGCCGACGAAGAGCGAGATGCCGGCGAACGCGAGCAGCACGGTGCGCAGGGTGTTGGTGCCCTCGGCGATCTGCTTCTGCTCGTCGGCCTTGAGCTTGGCCCCGGTCTCGACATCGAACTGGCTGCCGGCCGGCACCGTGGGCTGGACCTGGGCGAGCAGCGCGTCCTCGGTGGTGCCGGGCTTGGCGGTGAGCACGATGCTGCTGTAGCGGCCCGGCTCCAGGAGTAGCTGCTGGGCGGTGGCGCGGTCGAACAGGGTGAGCGTGCCGCCGGAGTTCACCACCGGGTCGGCGGTGGTGAAGATCCCGGTGAGCTTCGCCTCGATGACCGGCCCGTTGGCGGCCACCCGGACGGTGTCGCCGACCTTGTAACCGGCCTTGTCGGCGGTCTTGCGGTCGAGCGCGATCTCCTTGCCGTTCGCCGGCCCCCGGCCCTCGGCCATCGGGTAGCGCGTGTCCCCGCCGTCCTGGCCCGGGGTGAAGTTGGCGCCCCTGGCGGCCCAGAACTGGCCGACCAGGTTGCCGTTGCGGTCGGCGACGCCGGTGAAGCCGCTGACCACGCCACGGGCGCCGGCGGTGCCCGGCAGCGCGGCGAACTGCTGGACGGTGGCGTCGGTGAGCGTGGCGGAGCCGCTCTCGCTCTTCTCCTTGGCCGAGACGCGGGAGCCGGCCGCGTTGTCCACGACCTGGACCGAGACGTCCGAGTAGCTCTTGGAGTTGCTGTCCCGCATGGCCTTGCCGAAGGTGTCGGAGAAGACCATGGTGCCCGCCACGAAGGCGGTGCCCAGCATGACGGCCAGAGCCGTCATCAGCAGTCGGCCCTTGTGGGCCAGCACGTTGCGCAGTGCGGTGCGATACATGAGGTGTCCTGGGTTCAAGTGCGGGCGTTCGGTTGCCGGAAGGTCAGCTGGTGCGGCCCTTGGCGTCGAAGCGGCGCATGCGGTCCAGGACGGTGTCGGCGGTGGGGGTGTGGAGTTCGTCGACGATGCGGCCGTCGGCGAGGAAGACGACGCGGTCGGCGTAGGAGGCGGCGACGGGGTCGTGGGTGACCATGACGACGGTC
>NZ_JBHWGV010000118.1:0-9584 GCF_042732955.1 Kitasatospora sp. NPDC059747
ACACGGGCCCGGCCGCTACAGGATCCTGGAACAGCGTCCGTGCCGAGCCCGCGAAAGCCGGACAGTTGGGGGGATTCCCCTATCGAACACCCTCTAAGAGCCGCGTCCTCGCGCTCCTCTCCCACGACGACGGCCCGGACTCACTCCAGGCCGTCCTCACCTGCCGCGACTCCGAACTCGCCTACCGCGCAGCCGAACTGCTGCGCCGAACCTTGCGCGGGGCGCCCGGTGCCCGGGCTGCCACGGAGTTGGTGGACGGGTTGTGCGGGCAATTGCCGGATGCCCCGGCGTCGTCGCTCCGGCAGGCCGTCGCCCACGTGACGGCCGGCACCTGGCCGGCCGCCGCTGGGACGCTGATCGCCTGGCCCGAACGACCCGTGCACGAGGATTCGGAACAGGAAGACGGCGGTGATAACCGGGGCAGCGACGACAACGAAGCGGTCGCGGATTCCGGCCACCTGATGCCGGGGGAGGCTCGGCTGCGTGACCTTCCGGGCCACGTTGTGCGGATCACTTCGCTCCGCGAGTTCCACGTCCGCGACCGGCAGGCCCTGCTGGACGCGGCGGGCAAGCAGGGGTGGGAGCCGATGCCGGCCGATCAGCTCGACGATGACGACCCGTACGACGTGGTCGGAGCGGTGATGTGGCTCGCGGACCCGCCCGTCGACGTCGACGGGGCGGACGTCCTGACCGAACGCAGCCATATCTCTCTGCTGCGGCGGAACAAGGGTGACGAGGTCGCCGAGTGGAGTGCGGAGCCGGTCGTGGCGGACTTCGGCCCCGGCCCGCGTGCCGCCAAGGCCGGGGAGTCCCCTGAGCACAGCCTCGGGGAGAAACTTCCCGATTTCGCGGCGCTCTTCCCTGTGGAGGATCCGCACTGCGAGGACCCGGAGTGTGAGGAAGAGAGCTGCTTGTGGCAGCTGACTCCCCGCACGGCCGACCTCCTTTACACCGCGCTGTCGTTGCTGGCCGACGAGGCGTACGAGGACGCGGAGGAACTCGGTGACGGGCGCCTCGTCCCGGACAAGCACGAGGGCAATTGGGGGGTGTTCCCGCGGTTGCCGAAGCTGACCTTCGCCATCGACCTCCAGTGGCGGCGCCGCTTCGCCCGCGCCGCCGACGACCTCGCCGACGACCTCGAACGCGGCCACTGGCCGCGGCCGACCTGCACCGCCGAGGAACTCGCCCTGCATCTCGCCATCGCCGACGCCGGCGAAAGCGCCGACGAGTTGGGGGAGGACTCCGACGGCACCAGGCACGGCACGCACAACATGTTGCCGGTGCACCGCGACGACTACGACTTCGACGCATGCACGGACATGTTCTTCCAGGACACCGACGTCCTCATGCTCTTCAGCTCCCGCTTCGACGGGATCGAGGACCCCGACGGTGACGCCAACCGGCAGCTGGGCGTGGGCGACCTGCGCGCGCAGGCCTGGTTCGAACCGTTCGGGAACGTCACGGCCCGCGACCCCCGCCGCGGCTTCCGCCGCTGAACGGCCGGGTCCGAATAGGGCGGCGGGCGGAGGAGCTGTCAGGGACTTTGGCCGCCTGTGGACATATATGGACGAAGTTTGACATGTCTGGCCGTTGTCACGGCTGGGCCTCCGTCAGCCCGCGTGAACCATGCGAGCAGCGCGCGCTGGCCAACTCTGCTGCTTGGAAGCCAGGTTGACCGCCTGCTCGGGACCCGTCGAGCAGGCGGCCGGCACGTTAGCGCTGCACACCACGCTCTGTCGGCGCTCCTCCTTCCGGTCTCTCCCAAGAAACCCCGGGCGTCGGCTTCACCGAAAGACTCCAGGACCAGGCGACACGACCATGATCACTCGAAGAGATGAACTTCGATCATGTGGACCGAGCCGTCTTATGTGATATCTGCGCAGGTCAAGTGGCATATCAATGACTCACGAGTGAGGCTTTTCGCCTATCCGCTCCTGCGCGGCGCCGTCGAAGTTCATGCATGATCCTCCCCAGCACATCAGTGCGCTCTGTCAAGGACACTCGGTAAAGTGTGATGGAGGGATGTGGCGGTGTACGACGCTGCCCTGGGCCAGCGGAGGATGAAAGTCCTCTCCGCAGCCATCCGCGCAGGTTACGCATGGACGGTTCGGCATTGCGAACCACGTGCCTGGCGGGAAATCATGAGCATGGCCGGGGTGGTCAACGCCCTCTGCCCCCAGCAGGAAGTCCTGACGCCGGCAGAGTTCGTCAGATCGCTCTCCTACCCGCTGGGAAAGCTGGCACCGGATGTCTTCGATGGGGATCCGCTGGGCCAGTTGACCGTCCTGGAGTGGGGCGAGCTCAGTGACGACGTCTGGTCCGACGGCTGCACTTCTGTCATGGAACTCTTGCAGAAGGGCGACAGGGGCCGGGGCTGGCTGCCGAGTTGGGCTTGGATGCGCCAGGAGGGGGTGGAGAACGAGGCGTTCGCGGGGATCCGAACAGGAGCCAACGAACACTCGTACCGGGCCCGTCGCCGGTTCGTTGTCGAATATCCGGCTGGCGGTGCGGGGGAAATCCTCGACTTGTGTGCGGAGGTCGGCATTGACCCGCCTGTCCAGTACGTCGATTTGCCGGCCGACCGCGTGTACGGCGGTCGTTGGTGGTGGGCCTGCCCGAAATGCCGGTGGCCGATGCGGGTGGACGGCCACCGGGTGAGGTGCACCTACCTGTACCACCAGGCTCACTACACAGTGCGTTCTGAACCGCTCACGGGTGGCCGTCCCCAGTTGCTCCGCAGAGACTCCCAGGTGCCACGGCCCCCAGGGGCACGCGAACGACGGCAACAGGGGCCGGAACGCACGGTGTGCGTCGACTTCGCGGTATGGCGGTTCATCGTCGTGCCAGGTGTCGAGGAGCTCTCGCTGTACCGCCGCTGGCACGGCAAGCCGCTGTTGGGCGTCACGCTGTGGCCCGGGCTGGACATCTATGATCTGGAATTCGCCGTCGAGTCCCTGGGCTGGACTTTGTCGATCGACCTCAAGGATGTGGCGAGCGCTACGGCCCTGGCCGAGAAGGTTCGTCAGAAACCACTCGCCGCCGACACCATCGTGCTGCCCGATCACCGCGGTCCCGGGCAGAAAGCGGAACTGCAGAAACTTCTGCCCGGCTACACCGTGTGGCTTGTCGAGGACGTGAACAAAGAGATCAGCAAGCAGTTGACCCGAGCGAAGCGACAGACGAAATGACCGACCTCTCCTCTCCGCGGACTGAGCGCGAGGAGCGCGGGCTGCCCCGGCTCATCGCCTGTGCCCTGGCCTGCTCACTGGCCCATTTTCCGCCGCCAGACGGCGGCAGCGTCGACGCGGCCCATTTCCTGCTCAGCGGAAAGTACGACCTCTGGCCCGGATACCGGGAGCTGCCTTTCGATGACCAGCGGCGCCTGGCACGGCTACTGCGGCACCGGGACAACGCCCTCGCGGACAAGACGGTCTTCCAGGACCGCGTCGCTGACCAGTTCGCCCAGGACAGGGTGCCCGGTACGCGCCTCGAGCCCGACGGGCGGCACGTCCGGTTCCACCACGGTGTTGCACCGCGGGAGTTCGCCGATCGGCTGTTGGACGAACTCGACCGTGTCGCCGAGGAGGCGTTCCGCCCCCAGTCCATCGCCAAGGCTGGCGAGCACACCCACAACCTGCAGGTGCCGATGGCCGGTGGACTCACCACGCCGGCGCTGGCCACCTACACCTTCCTGGCCGAACACGTCCCCGCGCACCGCCCGCCCGCAGCCGTCCTACGGACGTCTCCCGATCTCCCCCACGTCGCTCTCGACATCCAGGGCTTCCTCGCCCTGAACCGTACCCTCGACCAGGAAACCGGCTCGGCCTACCGCGAGGGAGCACTGGGCCCATTCTTCTCCCGGATGCGGGACCGGAGCGGCCTCGCGGTGGGGAAGAAACTGGTCCTACGGGCGGGGGACATCCAGGTCCTCAGCGCGCCGACCGGGTCCGGAAAGAGCGTCATGATGGCCGGTATCGCGGCCTGGGCCGTCCAACAGGGCCACACCCTCGCCCTGGTCGTCAGCACCAACGCGGACGTGCTGAATCTGACCCGGCAGATCGAGGAGGAACTGGTTGCGGCCGACCTTCTCAAGGGGTCCCGGTTGAAGCCGGAACAGGTGGTCGTACCGCTGATGTCACCCGACGGGCTGGTGCGCGAGTTGGAGCGCACCACTCGCAACTCCACGGATACCGCGTACGTGGACTGGGTGTTCGAACGGCTCGGCTACTCCTGCCAGCTCCCGGCCCTGGCGGCGGTCGACGACGAAGTGGACGCCTGGACGCCCGGCGGGGAACCTTGCCGCAGACTCGCACCGGTACGGCCGCCGCGCCAGAACGACTACCGTACGATGCCCGAGCCCAAGGTGTGCCCCTTCCGGCACAAGTGCGGCAAGTTCCGCCTGACGCGCGCGGCCACCACCGCGAGCATCCTCGTCACCACCCACTCCAACCTGCACGCGGGCAACGTCCACATCCCGCTGGAGTCGGAGGACGGCCTCGTGAGCGAGCACGTCTCCGTCGAGGAGTTCGTGCTCCGGCGCTGTCAGATTGTCCTCATCGACGAACTCGACGCCTTCCAGTCCACCGTGTTCGAGCGCAACGGCCGGAACCTGGTGCTGGCCTGGGGCGACCGGCCGCACGACCGACCACTGATCGAGCTGGACAACCAGCTGGTCTCGGCCTTCCACCGGCTGCCCGCGGCGTTGGAGGAACGGGCCCGCAAGAACGTCTCGGAGAGCCGCGCGCTCGCCGAGACCTACACCATGCACCTCGCCCGCGGTGACCTGGGACAGACCGACCGGCTCTCCGAAGGAACTGCGTCCCGTCCGAACCGCCGACGACGGAGTGACGCCGCCCGCCGATGGATTGTGCCGACCAAGTGGGACTCCTGGCTCGCGGCGAAGCTCGCCCCGTTCCTCGACAACGATCCCCAACAGATCGGCGCCGCAGAACCCCTCCGGACGGGCATCAGTCACACCTTCACCCTGGAGACGGTGTGGGATCCCGCCATCGACACCCACCTGTTGCCCGACCACCTGCAGGGCTTCGCGGGGATCCTCCGCAGTGTCACCAGCAAGCAGCACGAGGCGGGCTCGCTCGACCACGCCAGGGACCGCCTCGACGTCCAGCTGAGGACCTGGGTGCCTGCGCCGAAGACCCGGCTCGACGTGATCGACCGCCTCGTCCGGCGGATGTTCCTCGTCCCGCTCCGCGACCTGCTGCACCGTTTCGTCTACGACGCGCCCCAGCTCAAGCTGGCCGGCGTGGCGGCTGCGGAGGAGATCGCTTCCGCCCTGGGCGGTTACGACCATTGGCGCGCTGTCCCACACGGTCCGCTCGGCCGTCAGGTCTTCGCTTTCACCGAGGACGTCAACCCACTCGCCCCGCAGGACACCAGGTTGAGTGCCGTGGCCTTCGGCGGGGACCCGCACCGGTACCTCCTCGACCTCGGGCAGAACACGGCGCTGGCGCACTCCGGCCACCGCCGGATCGTGCTCGGGCTGTCCGCCACCGCCTACGTACCCGGCGCGCACCGTCACCACGTCCACACCAGGCCCACCTACGTCGTCCCCGACGACGGCGAACCGATCGAAGTCGACATCAGGCCTGTCCCGGGGATCGGGTCGGAAGAACTCCTTCGGATCTCCGGGCTCTCCGGCACGAAACGGCGTGAGGCCACCCACGAGCTCGGCGCCAAACTGTGGAGCGAACTGAAGCGGGAGCTCGATCAACTCGCCTCCGCGGGCAATCCGGTCGGGATCCAGGACGCCATCCTGCTCGCCACCACCTCCTACATCAGCTGCCTGGACCTCGCCGACGGCCTCACCTCGGCGGGCGCCCCGCCCGGCCTCGTCGCCGTCGCCGTTCGTCCCGACCCCGAGCGCGTTGCCGACGCCGAGGGGCCGTACCGTCCGTGGACCGAGATCCCCGCCGACCGCCTGGAGGACTTCGGCGCGATGGCGGGCGCCCGGATCCTGGTCGCCCCGGTGCAACGGGCCGAGCGGAGCCTCAACATCCTCTCCCCAGGCGAGCGCCGTTCCCGCGTCGGTGCCATCTGGCTCGCCGTCCGGCCTATGTCCATCGTCGACGAACCCAGCGAACTGCTCGCCCATATCGGCGCCCGGACCTTCGACGAGCACCGGCCGCACGACCTCCCGTGGAAGGCGCTGGAGAGCGCAGAGCAGACCGCGAGTGGCTACTTCAACGAACTACTGGCCAGCGAGCGGTACTTCCGGGCACTCCCGGCCCGCGCCAAGATCGCGGTCGCCGCGGAACTCGTCGCCTCCCTCACCCAACTCGTGGGACGTGCCCGCCGCGGCGGCACACCGGGCAGGCTCCGCCTGGTCGACGCGGCCTTCATCGACACGAGCGGGAACTCCGACCTGCCGTCCATCCTGCGTGCGCTTCGCAGCAAGTGGATCGCCAGCGGGGAATTCGACACCGTCGTCAACACCAACCGTGCGGCGCTGGAGGGGTTCTTCACCTTCGCCGATCAGCAGCACCGCCGTCGATCGAACCTGGACACCGAATGCTGAACACCCTCGCCTTCACCATGGATCCGAAGAAGCTGGGCAAGGTCGTGCTGTACGCGCTCAGCGAGGACTTCGCCCAGGCATGGAGCCTGCTGCCCAGCTATCGCGACTACGAGGGCGCCAAGCCCGTCCGTCCGGCGTACGCCTCGCTGGCCACCGCGCTGTCCGCCGTGACCAACCAACCGGTCGTCATCATGCCCGACACGCTCGGCAAGCCGGACGACGAGACCCGCACCCCGACGATGCTCGCCACCACCAAGATCATCGAACCTCGGCTTCTGAGCCGCGCCGTCCGTGCCTGGGAACGCCACATCCGCAAGGACGACGATGCCAACACCCTGGCGCCGCTGCTCGACCAGTGCACACCGACCCGGGCGAACCTGGCCTCCTTCATTGACCAAGCCACCACAGGCCGACCCCGAGCACCCCAATGGTTCTTCCGCGTCGCCGCCTGGAATATCGCCGCCGAGCTCGCACGCCACCCCCTGCCCCTTCCACTCCCACACCGTCCCTCCCCCGCCGCACCGCCCGAGGAGGGCGGCCTGGCAGACGAACCGGACGGTCAGCAACCCGAACCGTCGGACGGTGCTGAGGGTGACCAGCCGATCAAGCAGCCGCAGTTGACGTGGCTGATGGACACCAACGGCAGCCTGCTCGGCTGGAACCACCTACTGACCAACACCGCTGGCCGGCGCCGGACCGAGGGCGTGGCCATGCACAAACTCGACTTCCGCGTCATCACACTGCCGGGCGAGCCCCTCATCACCGTCCACGTCCTGCCCACGTTCAGCCGTCTCGCCACCCACTGGGCGGGCACGCGGACCGCTTTCGTCCACCGCGGCACCAAGACCATCCTCCGGGTCCCCGTGGGCCATCGCCGCACGGAAGAGGGCTGGGAGCCGTACATCCGGGGTTTCGCCGCTCGGGTCGTCGGGAGTTGCGACTTGAAACCCGTCACCCTGTGCGACAACGAGGGACTGAGCCACAAGAACCGACCGATCCGCGTACTGATCCCGGGGCCGACCGAGCATCCGCTCGGTAAGGGCACCGGCACCCGCTTCAACTTCGCTCTCGCCCGTCACATCGACACTGTCCTCGGCCCCAGGCTCGGCCTGCGGCAGGTGTCGTACGTCCGGACGGAGCGCCAGGTCGCCCGCAACGCCAAGGGCCGGGTCCTGCGCGAGGACCTGGACCACGCCCTTGCCGGCACCGGACACGACCACATCCGCATCCTCGCCCTCTACGACCGCGAGCACACCCGTCGACGCATGATCGAGGCCCTTGTCCCCTACACGGACTCCCCCGACCTCGTGGACGACTGGGAGGACGAGAGCGACTGCAAACTCACCGCGTGCACCAGCGTGTGGTTCCGACGACTGCCGGCCCTGGTTGCCAGCAGTCGCCCCGATTGGAACCGTGAACTCGCCTTCCTCGACGCTCTTCCGGGCCCCGCCCTCAATGGCGTGTGGGTCGAGACCGTGTGGAATCCCAAGAAGAGCAGCCGCCGGGACCGCGGCGCGGACTATGACCCGAAGCGGGACCTGCGTCGGCACTTCCACCAGCGCGGGATGGTCTCCCAGTTCATCGCGTTCAAGGAACCCCCCAAGGCCAAGGAGGAAGCTGCCAGGGAAACCGCCACCACGGTGCCCGCCGCCGAGCCGGAACCCCTCGACTCCGTACCCGGGCCCGCCACCGAAACCCTGGAGAACGAGACGGCGGACTTGGACGGGACCGAAGCGGACAAGTCTGGCCGTCCACGAGGCCCTCGCCTGGACTTCCCCGCGGTCAACGGACTCCGCGACCTGCTGCTCCGACTTGGGGCGGTCGACCGGAGGCTGGCGGATGCGGTACCGCTGGACCACCCCGCTGTGCTCGTCGGGCTGCACCTTCGGCAGCAGCGAGCCAGCACCCGCACTATCGGCTCCGCCGATCAGACCCAGATGGTCGAGGTGCTGACCGCCCTCCACACCCACCCCGACCCCACCGTGCCGTGGCGATTGGAGATGTACAGCCGTCGCCTGCACGCCTGGCTCCCGATCGCCGAGGCGGAGTCCTCCTTCGGGGCCGGTCCGATCGGCGTAGCCGGTCACGCCAGGCACGAGGACGGCGCCCGGCTCGTCCGCGAGGAGATCCGCTCCGCGCTGCGCGTCTTGCCGGGCGTGGCCCCCGTCGTGATCTTCACTGACGCTGAAGCCTGCCGAACCATCTGGCCCGGTCTGCAGAACGCCCGCCTCGGCCACGGTCCGCTCCCCGGCGACAGCCTCCGCGAGGACGGCCGTGCGGCAGCGGATGTCTGCATCAACACCTCGTACGGCGAAGTCCCCACCCCCATCGACCGTGTCGGCAGGCGGCGCCCGGATCCGCACAAACCCGCCGCCCCCGACGAATGGCTGTACCGGCGCACCACCACCGCCGGAGTCACCAGCTGGTACCTCGCTCAGACATCACGCACCTACAACGGTTTCGGGCAGACCGGCACCAACGGAAGCCAGCACACCCGTTTCACTATCCCCGAAGCGCTGAACGCACAACTGCTGGCCAAGGACTGGAGCAGCTTTACTGCCATCCAGATCACGGTTCCCGCTGCAGGACCCTACGTTCCAGAAACCCTGGCGGCCCTGACGGCCGCGCTGTGCCACCAGTCCCTAGCCTGGGACTCCCGCACCCGCCACCCGGTCGCCCTCCACATCGCCGGTAGCGTGGACCGGAACCATGCCGAGTACCGCGGAGCTACACTCGCCGAAGCGAACCCGGGCTCGGAGGAGCAACGGGACAGCTGAAGTGGCCTTCGTCGGAGCATGCTCGCGGGTGTGGAGGACTTCCTCCACACCCGCGTTCAGTTCCTCTGCCCGCCACATGATCGCTCGTGTCACCCCTGACCCAGCCGACTGGGAACGCGCTACTCGGAGAGTGGGCCGCAGAACGGCGAGTGGCCCTTGCTGCGGCTTGCCGCGGGGGGGGGGGGGGCGCCGCGCCCCCCCCCCCCCGCCCGCGCGCGGGGCGGGCGCCGCCCCCCCCCCCCGCCGCGCGGCAGCGCTCGCGCGCCGCCCGC
>NZ_JBHWGV010000118.1:9594-28286 GCF_042732955.1 Kitasatospora sp. NPDC059747
CACCGAAAGCGGCGCGCTTCCTGAGAGTCGGAGCGGTGTGGCAGGGCTCTGTGTTCGCCGTTGTGTGGCTCGCGGAGCGGGGGGCCCCCCCCCCCCCCCCCCACGGCAGCTTGCCGGGGGCCGCTTCGGTCGCCTTCCCCGACGCTGAGCGGCTCGCGGACTCAGCCGCCTGCTGCCCCGACATGCTCGACGACGACACGTTCGCCTGGCTCACTGTGGCCATCTTCGAGGAGGAATCCCTGCGGCGTGACGCCCGGCTGGCGGTCCCAGAAGCGGTCACCCTGCCGGACGGGGCAGCACAGGACCTTCTCGAACTCCTCCAGCAGGACTCGGCAGAAGGCCCGGCCGAGGAGGCTCGCTCAGGCGATTCGGAGCTCGCCGATCCTCGGCCGGGCACGAGGGCCTGACGCGAGGAGTGCCGACTGGCTCACGCCGCCTGTCCGAGGCAGTGACCGATGGCGGGATCGGCCGGGCCCGCCACGTTGGCGTCCGCCCGGTCGAGGGCGGAGGCGAGCGCTGTAACGGCTTCGTCGGCGGAGTCCTTGAGGAGGTGGCCGTAGAGGTTGATGGTGATCGCCAGGGTGGAGTGCCGAAGGGTCTTGGACACGATCGCGAGGGGGATGTTCTCGGCGATCATGATGCTGGCCGCCGTGTGGCGCAGGTCATGCAGGCCGATGCGGGGGAGGCCGAGCTCGGCGGAGCGCTTGCGGAGCTGGTCCAGGACCCACTGGGGGCGCAGCGGCGTACCGCCCGGGTGGGAGAAGACCAGGCCCTCCAACCGGCTCTCGGGGTGGGCGCGCATCTGGATCGCGGCCTGGCGGTGGATGGCGGTCATGACTCTGGGGGAGAGGCTGATCCAGGCGCGGCTGGCCTCGGTCTTCGGCTCGCGGAGGTGAATCTTCCCGTTGTCGATGGCGGCGAGGGTCCAGCGGACGTAGAGCTTACGGTCCATGAGGTGCACATCGGACCAGTGCAGGGCGAGGATCTCGCCGCGGCGCATGCCGGTGCCGAGCATGACCTCGAACAGGTCGGTCAGCTGATCGGCGTACTGCTCGGCGCCGTGGCGCAGGAACGTCGCGGCTTCGTCGGGGGTCCAGCAGGTGCGCTCGGCGGCGCGGGGCCGGGCGGGGACGGAGTGCTTGGCGGGGTTGTAGCGCAGCCCCCAGGAGCGGACGGCGTGGTTGAGGGCGTTGCGCAGGGTGGAGACGATCCGGTAGACGGTGACCTTGCCGCGCTTGGCCTTGCGCTGGGCGGCGATCCAGCGCTCGATGTGCTTCGGGCGCAGGTCGGGCAGCCGGTAGTGGCCGAACGCGGGGATCAGGTCCCGCTCCACGCACGCCTCGTAGCCGGCGTAGGTGTTCGGCGCGAGCTCCTCCTTCTTCGCGGCCAGCCACTGCCGCAGGAAACTCGCCATGGTCATGCGCCGGTCCTCATAGACCCCGCGCAGCTCACCGTTCAGCACCGCCTTCATCTCCCGGGCCGCCTCGGCGCGGGTGGCGAACCCGCCGCGTCGGCGGGTCTTTCGCTTCCTGTCCTCCGGGGCCAGGTCGACGCAGTACGTCCACGACCCGTGACCCGCCTCCTCCAACAACCGCACACACCACGGACCCAACTGCCTCCCGTGACCGTCCGAACAACCACACCGCCGGTACGCCCGACCACGCTGCGCACGCTGTCCCATGAGCTTCCCCTTCTCTCGGACTGAGTGGTGCCTCTGGGGCAAGAGTGACTGCAGTGTCGGGTGTGGTGGTAGAGCGTGCGGGGCGGTGCGCGAAGCACTCAGAACCACGTGGCGAAGACACGCTCAAGACGACACACCACCAGGAAGATCACCATCCGTAGCCGGTGGGTAGGGGACCGTGATCCGACTGCAGAAGCCGGCCCCGCGAGTCGACCAACGCCGTCGACGCAGCGGCTGTCGGGCGCGCGCGAAGGTGGTTGCTGAAGGGCCGACAGATCTCGGTCACCGGCAGTAGCTACGACCGGGTCGCTGGCCCTGGGACCACTTTGGGACCATGCGAGCTGAGCGCTCATGAACGCTGGTGGGCGAAAACGGACGCTTGTGCGCAAAGTAAACACTGGGCCACCGTCAGCAGTTCGTGACATCGCTTCCGCTGAGAGTCTCCAACTCACGTGCACATCATGGTAGTTGAGCAACAAAGAAGCCGGGACCTTGAGGTCCCGGCTGTCGACAATAGTTGAACCCCTTAACTGGGGGTCAAGGGGTCGCAGGTTCAAATCCTGTCGTCCCGACATTGTGTCGGAAGGCCGTTGGCCGGGAGAAATCCCAGGTCAGCGGCCTTCTTGCTGATGGCGCCGGTCATCGGCCCACAGGCAGGGATTCCATCGGTCGCCGGGCGACACCGGGAGTGGCACGCCGAACAGGTCTTCCGCGGTACGCCCCGAGCGGCTCTGGGGCCGGCTCCTGTCGGCTGAGAGCGGGCCGTCCGATCGCCGACCCATCAGCGGTGGTCATGTGCCGTCCGACTCCAGCCTGCACGGCTGTCCCCGACCGTGCAGACTGGTTCGTCCCGATTGCCTCACGTGTGATCAGTGAGTGGCAATCGGCCGCGGTCGTGCGCTGCTTCGATCCGGCCCGTCTGCTGCCCGGTGACCAGGTCCCGCAACTTGGCGCGGGTCTCCGGGTCCGTCGAGTACACGACTGTACCGATCATTCCTCGCGTCAGCAGCACCTTGTAGGTGTTGCGGATCAGGCGGTCGATGTCGGCGTCGGTGGTGGACTTGCGAAAGACGGGGTCCTTCGACGCCGTCCGGTCGGTGATCCACCGGTCGGTCCGCCAGACGAGGTCCGGCCCGAGGATGACGCCGCTCCAGTCGTACTCGAAGCCCTGGGCCGTGTACACGCAGCCGACCTGGCCGAAGCCGGCCGGGTCGGTGGCCCAGAGTGCGGCGGGAGGGGCGCCGGCGATAGAGCGGTCGCCGTAGACGTTCCACGGCCGGGCCCAGTCACCGATGTGCACGTCGAGGGGGAGCAGGTCTCCGGGAGCGACCTTCGTGGTCCACTTCCAGCAGTATCCGGCCGACATGCGGGCGCCGTATCCCTCCGCACGCCGGGCGTCGAGGAAGGCCTCCAGCTCCTGGGGGCTGTCGGCCACCTCCAGGGCGACCTTGCCGTCGGGCTCCCAATCGACGGGGCCGCCGGGTTCGAGGTCCAGGAGGCGTACCACCCAGTGCAGGTAGGCGTCGCTGCCGCCGCAGCGGAACTGGCTGTCCAGTTCGACCACTTGGCAGTCCAGGCCCTTCACGGCGGCGGCCCGGATCTGGGCCACGGTGCCCATCTCGCCCGGCCGGACGACCTGGTGCTCGTCCAGCAGGAACACGGGCACTCGGGCGGCGTCGATCAGCTCCTCGATCTGGGGCTTGCCGGTGCGCTGGGCGGCCCGGGTGTAGCGGTTCGCCGACGTCTCCCGGATCCGGTGGGCCTCGTCGCAGATCAGCACGTCCAGCCCGTTGCGCTCGGCGGTCATGAAGCTGTTGAAGTACTTGAACAGGTCTTGGACCGCACGTTTCCGTGCGCCGGCGACCCGACGCATGGTGGTGGTGAACGAGCTGGACCCGGTCGCGTGCAGAGCCGTGACGCCACGCCGGTACAGATCGCCGAGGAGGGACAGCGCGATGACGCTCTTCCCGGTGCCGGGGCCGTCCGTGATGACGACGACCTCCTTGTGGTCGGACTGCTGCGCCCGACGGACCGCGCGCAGCACCAGCTCGTAGGCGACCTTCTGCTCGTCCAGCAGGACGAACTGCTCGCGCTCGCGGACCTCTTCGGCGGCGACCGCCATCAGCTGCTTGGACGGGGCCACCTTGCCCGCGAGCAACTGATCTGCCGCCTCTGCGCCGGAGACCGGCTTCAGCTTCGAGCGGAGGTACTGGACGAACTCCCCGCGGCGCTCGGCGGTGAAGAGCCGGCCGCGCTCGTCCTGCGGCACCTCGTAGAGGCCCTGGACGCCGAACTCCGTCGCATTGTGGAGGAAGGCCACGCCGGACAGCTGCTCGGGATGAGCGGCGAGTGCGCCATTGAAGGAGACGAGGTAGTCGCAGTAGCCGCGGACCTGCTCGATCGGGTTCAGCACCGGTCGGGTGTACGCGTCGACCCGGCAGAGCAGCGGCTCGCCGTCCTCCGGAAGCGCGCTGCTCCACTGCTTGAGCTCGACCACCACGTACGACGGTGCGCCCGTGCCCGGGTGGACGCCGGCGAGTATGACGTCCGCGCGCTTGCTGTTGAGCGGAAGCGAGTACTCGAGGAGCACCTCCACCATGCCGAGCCCGGCGTCCAGCAGAGCATTGGTCAGGACCGGGATGCTCCGTTCCCACGAACGCACCTCGGACGGGCTGGGCTTGTGGCCGTGCTTGTGGACGAACTGGTCGATGAGGCGCACGAACAGTGATCCGGCCAGGCTCTCGGCGGCGACCGCGGACGCGGAGTCGCGGAACAGCAAGGAATGCTCCCAGGCAGCACGAAGTGACTCGTGCGGGTGGGGGCATGTCCCTGGAGGGAAGCCCGGCGGGCCGCGCTGATGACAGGGCCAAACCTACAACGGAGAGCCTGAGCTCGTACCCGAACACCTGAGCCTTCGCCAACGCGGGTTCAAATCGTGTCATCCCGCGTTGCTTTCGCAGGGCGTAGGCCGTTCTGCTGTGTGTGGGAACGGCCTTTTTGATACACCGTGAGCTGGTGGGTTTGCGTTGGCCTCTCGGCTGGCCGGCTGGCCGGCTGGGGGGTGATGGGTGCGGCGGAGGGGGCGGCTCCCGGGCCCGCTCGACGCGGGGGGCGGGGTGGGGTGGGGGAGGGGAGGGGAGGGGGCGGTTAGGACCAGCCGTTGTCGGCGATGACGCGGGGGGTGGCCGAATCGGCGTCGGTGTGGCTGATAAAGAGCGCGAGCGCAGCAGTGAGGGTGGAGACCACGAGGGCGATGCGCACGGAGAGCGACTGCATGGGGGTGATCCTGTTCTGGGTGATCTGGTGAAATGCGGACCGAGCTGTTCCGGTCGCCTTCTCTCGTGATCAGCTTGCCGTGCTCCCGGAGGCCGGGGGAGGGGCTCTGACCTGCGGTATACGCGCCTGTTGTAAACACGAAGCCATGGTCCGCGACTTCCACCGCGTCATCGGCGTCGAGGCCCGGCGCCAGATCCTGGAGCGCACCGGGCGCCTGCCCGACGCCGTCGCGGCCTGCGTCGGCGGCGGCTCCAACGCCATCGGCCTCTTCCACGCCTTCGTCCCGGACGCCGGCGTCCGCCTGGTCGGCTTCGAGCCCGCCGGACACGGCGTCGAGACCGGCGAGCACGCGGCCACCGTGACCGCCGGCGAGCTCTGCGTCCTGCACGGCTCCCGCTCCTACGTCCTCCAGGACGAGGAGGGCCAGATCACCGAGCCGTACTCGATCTCGGCCGGCCTGGACTACCCCGGCATCGGCCCCGAGCGCTCTTACCTCAAGGACAGCGGCCGCGGCGAGTACCGCGCCGTCACGGACGACGCCGCGATGCAAGCCCTGCGCCTGCTCTCCCGCACCGAGGGCATCATCCCGGCCATCGAGAGCGCCCACGCGCTGGCCGGCGCCCTCGACCTGGGCAGGGAACTGGGGCCGGACGGCCTCATCGTGGTCAACCTGTCCGGACGCGGCGACAAGGAGATGGACACGGCCGCGCGCTACTTCGGCCTGTACGAGGGCACCGCAGAGGGCACGACCAAGTGAGCACCGAGCACACCGGGAACCCGGAGCCGCTGAGCGCCACCCTCGCGAAGGCCCGCGCCGAGGACCGGGCGGCCCTGGTCGCCTACCTCCCGGCTGGCTTCCCGACCGTGGACGGCGCCATCGACGCGGTCAAGGCCGTCCTGGCGGGCGGCGCCGACGTCGTCGAGGCCGGCCTGCCGCACAGCGACCCCGTCCTGGACGGCGCGGTCATCCAGACTGCCGACGACATCGCCCTGCGCGGCGGCGTGAAGATCGCCGACGTGCTGCGCACCGTGCGCGAGGCGTACGAGGCGACCGGCGCGCCGGTCCTGGTCATGACCTACTGGAACCCCGTCGACCGCTACGGCGTCGAGCGCTTCACCACCGAACTGGCGGCGGCGGGCGGCGCGGGCTGCATCCTGCCCGACCTGCCGGTCCAGGAGTCCGCGCTGCGGCGCGAGCACGCGGCCAGGCACAACCTGGCGACCGTCTTCGTCGTCGCCCCCAGCAGCCGGGACGCCCGCCTGGCCACCATCACGGCCGCCGGCTGCGGATTCCTCTACGCGGCCTCGCTCATGGGCGTCATCGGCACCCCGCACGTCGGTCGGCGACCAGGCCCAGGATCTCGTCCGCCGCACCCGCACCACGACCGACCTGCCCGCCTGCGTCGGCCTCGGCGTCTCCACCGCCGAACAGGCCCGCGAGGTCGCCGGCTTCGCCGACGGCGTGATCGTCGGCTCGGCTTTCGTCAAGCTCCTCCTCGACGCCCCGGACCTCCCGGCCGGCCTGACCGCCGTCCAGTCCCTGGCCGCCGCCCTCGCCGCAGGCGTGCGGCGAGCCTGACGGAGGGTCTCCGGCGGAGCGGGCGGTACGACGCGCGGCCGGGGGCTGCCGGGATCCGGTGCCGGGCGCGGTTACGCTCGGCAGCGGTGAGTGCGGTGAGCCGCCGCACCCCGGATCGATGGCAGGAGGCCACGTCGTGTCCCGCGTGCGAGTCCACAACTTCTCGATCTCCCTCGACGGCTACGGCACCGGTGAGGGCCAGAGCCTCGACCAGCCGTTCGGCCACGCCGGGACGCGGCTCCACCAGTGGTTCTTCGGGACCCGGACGTTCCGCGAGATGCAAGGGGCCGAGGGCGGCAGCACGGGCGTCGACGACGCCGTGGCGCGCGCGTGGGGTGAGGGCATCGGGGCGGAGATCATGGGACGCCGCAAGTTCGGCCCCCAGCAGGGGCCTTGGGAGGACCACGACTGGACCGGCTGGTGGGGCGCCAACCCGCCGTTCCACACCCCGGTGTTCGTCCTCACCCACCACCCGCGCCCGTCCGTCGAGATGGACGGCGGCACCACCTTCCACTTCGTCGACGGCACCCCGCACGAGGTGCTCCACCGGGCGCGCGAGGCCGCGGGCGGCCTGGACGTGCGGATCGGCGGCGGCCCGAGCACCGTCCGCGCCTTCCTCGCCGCGGACCTGGTCGACCACCTCCACGTCGTGGTCGTCCCCATCGTCCTCGGCCGCGGCGAGCGCCTGTGGGACGGCCTGGAGGGCCTGGAGGAGCGCTTCCAGGTGGAGTCGGTCACGACCCCGAGCGGCGTCACGCACGTGACGTTCACACGGCCGTAGGGGCGACGGCCGGCCCGGATTCAATTCGGCCGGGGGAGCGCGCGTGCCCGGTACGGTGGGGGCTGACGTGGTCAACGGGCTTGCGGGGCAAGGGGCGTGTGGAGGGTGTCGGCGTGGTGAGTGGGACGGGGCCTGCGGAACTCCTCGGGGAGTACCGGGCGCGGGGAGCGGCCGAGGCGGCGGACGTCGAGCGGGCGCGCGGGCTCCTCGGGAGCGGCGTGGACGCGTGGGACCGCGGGACGCCGCTGCACTTCACGGCGTCCGCGCTGATCGTGCACCCGGAGAGCGGGCGGGTGCTGCTGCGGTGGCACGTTCGGCAGCAGGCGTGGCTGCACGTCGGCGGGCACGGCGATCCCGGGGAGACGGAGGCCCTGGCGGTCGCGCTGCGGGAGGGGCTGGAGGAGACCGGGCTGACGGACCTCGCGCCCTGGCCCGACGCGGCGCTCGTGCACGTCGCCGTGGTGCCGGTGCCCGCCTCGACCCGCGAACCGGCGCACGAGCACGCGGACCTGCGCTTCCTGCTGGCCACCGCGACGCCCGAGGCCGTACGGCCGGAGAACCCGCAGTCGCCGCTGGAGTGGCTCACCGTGGCGCAGGCCCGGGAGCGGACCACGGAGGCGAACTTCCGGGAGACGATCGACCGCGCCGGGCGGCTGCTGGGGGCCTGAGCGCGGTGCCGGGCGGCCGGGAAAATCGGGTGGCGGGCGGAAGCGGAACGGGTAGCGTCGGGCGTCCTGCCGTACACGTGAGGTGGATCAGTGGAGCAGATGCTCAAGGGCCAGACGCTCGTCTTCGACGCCGACGACACACTGTGGGAGAACAACGTTCTCTTCGAGCGCGTCATCGACGGCTTCATCGACTGGGTGGCCGCCCCCGGGGGCGAGGCGCGGACGAGGGTCCTGCTCGACGCTATCGAGGCGCGGAACGTGGCGGCGCACGGCTACGGCTCCGAGGTGTTCCGGCTGAGCCTGCGCGAGTGCCTCCAGGAGGTCCGCGGCCGGGTGGCGACGGATGAGGACGACGCCCGGATCACCGAGCTGCTGCGGCCGCTGACGGATCGTCGGGTCGAGTTGATCGAGGGCGTCGCCGAGACGCTCGCCGCCCTCGCCCCGCGCCACGAGCTGCTGCTGCTCACCAAGGGAGCGGTGGAGGAACAGCAGTGGAAGGTGGACGCCTCCGGCGTCGCCCACCACTTCCGGAGCGTCCACATCGTGCCGGAGAAGGACGAGGACACCTACCGGCGGCTCACCGCCGAGCTCGGCCTGGACGCCGGCCGCACCTGGATGATCGGCAACTCGCCCAAGTCGGACATCCTGCCCGCCGTCCGTGCCGGGCTGAAGGCCGTCTTCATCCCGCACGAGCACACCTGGGTCATGGAGCACGAAGAGCTGCGACCCGAGGACGCGACGCTGCGACTGGCGCGCTTCGGCGAGCTGCTGCGGCACTTCTGACGTGAGGTGAAGACATCGGGGACGGCCCCCCTCCCGCACCAGGAGGGCCGTCCCCTTTCGCATGCCCGCGGAGCGCCCGGTAGTGGGGTGGGGGCGGTCGGATAGGGGTTCACCGCTGTGTCGGGGCGGTCGGCTTCCCGGATCCACTGCTGCGCGTGACGGCGCGGAACGGATACGAGGAGACGGGTAGTTGAGGACAGCGACGGAGGAGTGGAGGCACCGCTTCCACCCGGCCGACGGCGCTGCGGCCAGGGGCGCCGCCCCACGAGGGCCGACCGTCGACCGGGCCTGTCGCCGCCGGCGCGCGGAACCGCCGGGCTACAGTCGGCCGCATGCGCCTCAGCACCGTGATCCTCCCCGTCCACCGGTGGGGCGAGGGACAGAAGCTCTGGCGGCGGGCCGAAGAGCTCGGCTTCCACGCCGCCTACACCTACGACCACCTGTCGTGGCAGTCGTTCCGCGACGAACCCTGGTTCGGCGCGCTGCCCACCCTGACGGCGGCGGCCACCGCGACCGAACGCATCCGCCTCGGGACCCTCGTCACCAACCCCAACTTCCGCCACCCGGTCACCCTGGCCAAGGAGTTGATCACGCTCGACGACGTCTCGGGCGGACGCCTCACCGTCGGCATCGGCGCCGGCGGGACGGGCTTCGACGCGCAGGTGCTCGGGCACGAGGAGTGGTCCCCGAAGGAACGGGCCGACCGCTTCGGCGAGTTCGTGCCGCTCCTGGACGCGCTGCTGCGCCGGGACGCGACCACGCGGGACGGCCGCTACTACGCGGCCGTCGAGGCCCGGAACATCCCCGGTTGCGTCCAGCGCCCGCGCGTGCCCTTCTGCGTGGCCGCGACCGGCCCGCGCGGGCTGCGGCTCGCCGCCCGGTACGGCCAGGGCTGGGTCACCTGCGGGGACCCGGCCGACCCGGACGTCCCGGCGGAGCGGGCCCCGGGCGTCGTCGCCGCACAGCTCGCGAAGCTCACCGCCGCGTGCGAGGCCGAGGGGCGGGATGCAGCCTCGCTCGACCGGCTGCTCCTCCAGGGCTTCACCAGCGAGCGGCCGCTCGACTCACTCGACGCCTTCGTCCAATGGGCGGGAACGTACCGGGAGTTGGGGATCACCGAGCTGGTCGTGCACTGGCCGATCCCGGACACGTGCTTCGCCGCCGACCTCGCCGTGTTCGAGCGCATCGCCACCGAGGGCCTGGCCCAGCTGGGGTGAGCGCTTTCGGGGGCGGCCGACGGCGGAAGCCACCTGGGGTGGCCAGGTGGCTTCCGGGGGGTGGGGCTGCGGGCTGGGGGCTGCGGGCGGGGGCTGGGGCTCAGGCGAAGTAGGTGCTGGTGGGGTTGGTGAAGCCCTGGCCGATGATCACGCTGTTGCCGAAGGGCATGGTGTTCATGCCGTTGTCGTTGTGCCAGGCGCGGAGTGTGCCGGCGGGGTCGTTCTGGGGGTTGTTTGCGGGCTGGTCGTAGATGAGGTCGGCGCGTCCGTCGCCGTCGAGGTCGGCGAATTTGACGCGGGTGGGGTCCATGAAGCCCTGGCCGATGATGACGGAGTTGCCGAAGGGCATGGTGTTCATGCCGCCGTCGTTGTGCCAGGCGCGCAGGGTGCCCTCGGGGTCGTTCTGGGGGTTGCCTGCGGGCTGGTCGTAGATGAGGTCGGCGCGTCCGTCGCCGTCGAGGTCGGCGAACTTGACGCGGGTGGGGTCCATGAAGCCCTGCCCGATGACGGCCGAGGTGTCGAACGGCATCTGGGCGAACCCGGCCGCGTTGTGCCAGGCCGTGAGCGTCCCGTCCGCCGAGTCGCTCACCACCGACGCCCGGCCGTCACCCGCCAGCGAGGCGGAACCGCCCCCCGATACCCGGGCGGCGGCGGCCTGCGCCGCTGCGAGGTAGGTCCTGTAGGCGTTGTTGTGGACCCAGGTCGTGCAGATCGTGGAGTCGTAGGTCGACCACGGGCAGAAGTTCGTCCCGTGCTTCGATATCTCCCAGGCCGCGTTGGCGTTGCACTGCGGGTCGAAACGGCAGTTCGGGTCCTGGGCCTGGGGATGGACGGTGTTGATCTGCCAGAGCCCGTAGTCCACCGTGCCGTTGGAGTTCACGTGGCTAGCCTGCGGGTTGCAGTGCGACTCGGCCATGGCGACGGCGATCGCGGTGACGAGGGTGTCGCGGCTGAAGCCGGCCTGCTTGGCGACCTGGGCGCAGAGGTCTATCCCGGTGGCGGCGGTGGCGTTCGCGGTGGCGGAGGCCGGGGCGGCGGCGCCGAAGGCGCTGGACGAAAGGGCGAGCACGGCAAGGGACTTGGCGGCGAAGCGGGTGGCGCGGGAACGGAGGGAGAGCATGACGGAACTCCTGTCGGCGAGGTATCGGCTGATGGCATGGGCGGGGGCGGCGGCTTCGGGTGAGGCCGCCGCCCCGGGTGCTCGGCTGGGGGCTCAGGCGAAGTAGGTGCTGGTGGGGTTGGTGAAGCCCTGGCCGATGATGATGGAGTTGCCGAAGGGCATGGTGTTCATGCCGTTGTCGTTGTGCCAGGCGCGCAGGGTGCCGTCGGCGTCGTTCTGGGGGTTGTTCGCGGGCTGGTCGTAGATGAGGTCGGCGCGTCCGTCGCCGTCGAGGTCGGCGAACTTGACGCGGGTGGGGTCCATGAAGCCCTGGCCGATGATCACGCTGTCGCCGAAGGGGGCGGTGGTGAAGCCGTTGTCGTTGTGCCAGGCGCGCAGGGTGCCGTCGGCGTCGTTGAGGGGGTTGTTCGCGGGCTGGTCGTAGATGAGGTCGGCGCGCCCGTCGCCGTCGAGGTCGGCGAATTTGACGCGGGTGGGGTCCATGAAGCCTTGCCCGATGATGACGGAGTTGCCGAAGGGCATGGTGTTCACGCCGCCGTCGTTGTGCCAGGCGCGCAGGGTGCCCTCGGGGTCGTTCTGGGGGTTGTTTGCGGGCTGGACGTAGATGAGGTCGGTGCGTCCGTCGCCGTCGAGGTCGGCGAACTTGACGCGGGTGGGGTCGGTGAAGCCCTGCCCGATGACGGCCGAGGTGTCGAACGGCATCTGGGCGAACCCGGCCGCGTTGTGCCAGGCCGTGAGCGTCCCGTCCGCCGAGTCGCTCACCACCGACGCCCGGCCGTCACCCGCCAGCGAGGCCGGCAGGCGGCTGTTGGTCAGACCGACCGGGCTGACGAAGACGGTGGGCTGGGTGTGCCAGTCGTGCCAGTCCTCGAATTTGACCCAGCTGGTTTCGAGGTTGTTGCTGCCCTCGTTGCCGCCGATGGTCTGGATCATGTTGCCGTCCGCGGAGACTCCGATGACGATCTGCACGTGCGAGATGGTCGCCGTCTTGTGGACGGCGGCGTCGCCCACGTGCGGGGTGTTCGAGGTGGTGTTGTTGCGGGTCCCGTAGTCCTTGAAGCTCTGCACGGAACTGCCGAGGCCGCTCAGGTTCTCCACGCCGGCGTCGCGCCAGATCTTGAGGGCGAAATCGGCGCACCACTCCTCGGACGGGAAGCCCAAGTCCGTGCGGTGCTGCCCGATGTGTGCTCGGGCCTGGGTGACGATGGCGGAGCCGGGCGTGCCGGCCTCGGCCGGTGACACGGTGGCGGTGAACAGGGCTCCGGCGACGGCGACGGCGGCGAGTGCGGCGGCGAGGCGGCGGGAAACGGCGGTCATTTTCTGGGTGTCCTTTCGGAATTCGTCCAGGGCGGTGCGACCGGGCGGCACGGAAGAGCCGGTCCGGGCGGTTTCGGGCACGGTGGAGCGATATTTGGTCGGACTTTCGAAATGCGACGGAAAGAAGGGGAGTTCAGAGAATCCAGGGCGCCGGAATGTCGCCGGCGACGCGCCAGCCGTGCAGCGCGGGGGATTCGGCGAGAATGCGCGCACAGATCGCGTGCGTCGCGGTGCGGGCGGCGGCGGCGTTCTCGGCGCTCACGAAGGCCGCGACGTCGAACCGGTGTGCGGTGCCGCGCACCCGCAGGTGCTCCAGGCCGTCGCAGGGCCGGGCGTGCCGCCGGATGAGGGCGGCGAGGGCGGTGTCGGTCAGGTGCGGGCGCGTCGGGTGCGGCGGGCCCGGTGGGGTGAAGTGGTCGGTGTCAGCGGTCCGGCCGGTCGCCACCAGTCGGACCGTGACCAGGTACAACGGGCTCAGCCCTGCGGTGCGGCCGGCGCCTGCGGTGTGGTCGGGGTGCCGGCGGGCGTGTCCGCCGGAGTCGGGTCGGGGGTGGCTGCCGGGGTCGGGTCCGGGTCGGCTGCCGGGGTCGGCGCGCCGGACGGCAGCGGCTTGGAGCAGCCTCCGACGCAGCCCCACTCCGCCCCGCCGACGGGCGCCCCGGCGTCGGTGTGGATGCGGACCTCCGCCGGCGCCCGGCCGGTCGTCCCGTCCGCCGCGCCGCCCGCGACCGCGCTCGCCGCGGTACCGGCGATGGCGACAGCGGCGGCAACGGCGAATCCCGCGATGACGGTCCTCAGCTTCGACATGACTATTCCCCTCATGAACGGTCGGCGGATTCCGGGGAATTCCACCGTGGCTGGTGTGAGCGCCTGATCGATCCGGAATTCCCGCTTCCCGCGTTCCGTCCCGGTCGCCCGCTCCGACGGGAATTACTCTGCCTGCCCGCCCGACTGCTGTCACGGTCGGCGGCGGTTCAGCAAGCGGCCTGGCCGCATCCTGACAGTAAGTCGTTGCCGGGGCTCCCCGCCGGGCGCACAATCGTGCTGACCGAGCCGCGGGGGAGCGGCGTACCGGAATCAACTCGGGGGAGTTACAGGGATGTTGGAGCCTTTGGGGCTGTCGTCCGACGCTGAGCGGGTCTACCGGACCCTGCTCGCCCAGCCGAGCTGGAAGCTCGCGGACATCGCCGCCCACCTGACACTGACGGAGCGTCACGTCAGATCGGCGTTGGACGAGCTGGCCGATCTTGCGCTCCTCCGCCCGGCCGACGGCCCGGCCGACGAGCTGCTGCCGATCAGCCCGTCGGTCGGGCTGGCCACCCTGCTCGCCCGCGCCGAGGCCGAACTCGCGGACCGGCAACGCCGGATCGAGGCCACCAGGGCGGCCGTCGCCACGATCGCCGCGGAACACGACGGCGCCCGCGCCCGGGAGTCGATCACCCGGCACGAGGGGATCGAGGCGGTCCGCGCGAGGATCGAGGAACTCGCCGCCGCCACCCGCACGGAGATGGTGTCCCTCAATCCCAACAGCGCCCAGACGCCGGACGCGAAGGCCGCGAGCAAGCCCCTCAACCAGCAACTGCTGGAACGCGGCGTCGCGATCCGCTGCATCTACCAGGACAGCTTCCGGAACGACCCCGCCACCCTCGCCGCGGCCCGGTGGCTGGCGGAGCTCGGCGGACAGACCCGGACCGTGCCCACGGTGCCCCTGCTGATGATCGTCATCGACCGGGAGACCGTCCTCGTCCCCATCGACCCCGCCAACAGCCGCCTCGGAGCCCTCGAACTCCGCAGCCCCGGCGTGGTCACCGCCGCCTACGCCCTCTTCGAGCAGACCTGGCTGAACGCGACCCCGTTCGGCGAGAGCGCGACTCGTGACGGGAACGAACTCACACTCCAGGAAAGGGAGATCATCAAGCTCCTGGCCGACGGGCACACCGACGAGATCGTCGCCCGCAGGCTCGACCTCTCCACCCGCACCACGCGCCGCGTCGTCGCCGAACTGATGGGCCGCCTCGACGCCCGCAGCCGCTTCCAGGCCGGCCTGCGCATCGCCGAACGCGGCTGGCACCGCTGACGGGCGAGGGCCCCGGGGCCGTGCGCCCCGGGGCCCTCGTCGCCGGTCCGTCGCCGGTCCGTCGCCGGTCCGTCGCCGGTCCGTCGCCGGTCCGTCCTCGGTCCGTGCCCGGCTCGTCTTCCGGTGCGTCTCCGGGTGCGTCTTCCGGTGCGTCTCCCGGGCTCGTCCTCAGGCGAGGTCCGCGCCGTACACGTGGTCGACCGTCATGGTGACGAGCACTCGCCGGTCCGCCACCATCACCGCCCGGTACTCGTCCCAGTCCGGGTGCTCCCCGGCGGCCGTCCGGTAGTACGCGACGAGCGCCTCGACCTCGGGCCCGTGCGGGTCCGTCCCCGGCCCGGTGAGCGTGACCGTCCCCTCCGCCGTGGCCCACGAGCGGCCGTCCGGCCCGGTGACCTCCAGCGCGGCCCGCGGATCGCGCCGCAGGTTCGCGGTCTTCGCCCGACCCTCGGTCGTCGAGACGAGGACCACCCCGGCCGCCCGGTCGAAGTACGGCAGCACGGGCGACAACTGCGGCCGCCCGTCCCCCTTGATCGTCGCGAGCACCCCGAGCCTGCTTGCCTCCAGCAACGCGTACGGGTCGAACCCAGTGTCGGTCATGGGCCCATGGTGCCCCCTCACACCGGTGTGAAGGTCAACCCCGGCGGGGCGTGTCGCCCCGGTGCGCCGGCTCGGCCGACCCTGCCGATCGGCACATTTCTCCGTCGGGGGTGCAGCTAGGTGCACCCGAACCCTGCAGAAAGGCACATCCCTTCGCCGGCGCGGGCGGCCTAGCGTCGATCCCGGGGCCATCGGTGTGCGGTGGCCGGGGACGAGGAGACGGGAGTGCGCGGATGGGGGCGGTCCGTGGGCCGGCACTGCGGTTGTCGGGGCTGCGCAAGCGGTTCGGGCGGACGACGGCCGTGGCCGGGGTGGAGCTGAGCGTGCCGAGCGGGTCCTGCTACGGGCTGGTGGGTCCGCGCGGGGCCGGCAAGAGCACCGTGCTGGCGATGGCGGCGGGCCTGGTGCGGCCGGACAAGGGCACGGCGGAGGTCTTCGGGGCGGACGTCCGGACGGATCCGCAGCGCGCCCGCCCGGCGGTCGGGCTGGTGCCGGACTTGGTGGCCCTGCCGCCGTGGCCGCGGGGGCGCGAACTGCTCTCCTCACTCGGCCGGTTGTGCGGCGAGGAGGGGCCGGCGGCCGAGGCCCGCGCCGGGGCGCTGCTCGCCCTGCTCGAACTCGACGGCGCGCAGCGGGCGTCGCCGCCGGAGTACGATCCCGGGCTGCGCAAACGGATGGGGCTGGCCATCGCGCTGGTCCACGCCCCCCGACTACTGCTGGTGGACGAGCCGTTCGACGCGGTGGACGCGCGGTCGGCGGCGGTCATGGGGGCCGTCCTGACGCAGTTCGTCGCGGCCGGCGGCTCGGTGCTGCTCGCCGGTGCGGCCGTGGCACCGGTCGAGCGGCTCTGCGACCACGCGGCGGTGATGATCGGCGGGAGCGTCGTGGCGAGCGGACCGATGGCACCGGGCGGTGACGGACTCGCGCGTGTGGTGGACGAGTTGTCCGGAGGGGAGCGGATCCCGCCGAGGGCCCCGGCCTGACCGGGCGCGTCCGTCCGGCCGTCCGGTCGGCCTGACCGGACGGATGCGCAGTGCGTGCGGAGCCAGGAGGAGCAGGAGCACCAGCGCGGGCCCCGCCAGGACGGCCGTGCACCGGAAGAATCCCAGCGCGATCCCGCCGGCGTCCCCGTGGTCGCACCCGCCCGCGGTCCGGCATGCGGGCGCCCGTCGCCATGCGGATCAGCAGCAGCACGTAAAAGGGTGTCGTACAACACACGAGGCAGCGCGCCGCCGCCTGCGCGAGCCACCGCGTCTCCGCGAGGACGCGCTGCCCGGCGTTCCGGCGGGCGCAGCCGCCCAGCAGGATCAGCAGGGCGGGGGCGCCCGCCGCCAGGCACGCGCTGCGGACGTTCCGCGTGCCGTAGCGGTAGCCGGACAGCCCGAGCGCGAGGGCGGGTTGGGCCAGGACGGCCGCCGGCACCGGCGCCCCGAAGGCGCGCTCGACCGAGCGTCGCCCGCCGTCTTCGACGACCCGTCTCCACCGTTTCTCCCCCCGTCGATTCCGAACGCGTTCACGGAGAATTGAACGCGTTCAAATTTGAGCCGTGGGGGCCGCCCGGTCAACGCCGGCCGGGGGAGGCCGCCGGATCGAAAATCCGCGAAGCTACCATGTGGGCAACACCCTCAGCTCGAAAGATGGACTTGTGACTGTCAACGACGACGTGTTCACGGACTGGAAGAACCGCGAGGAGATCGCGGAGTCGATGATCCCGATCATCGGGCGGCTGCACCGCGAGAAGGACGTCACCGTCCTGCTGCACAGCCGTTCCCTGGTGAACAAGTCGGTGGTCAGCCTCCTCAAGACGCACCGCTTCGCCCGCCAGATAGCCGGCGAGGAGCTCTCGGTCACCGACACCATGCCGTTCCTCCAGGCGCTGACCGCCCTGGACCTCGGCCCCTCGCAGATCGACCTCGGGATGCTGGCCAGCACCTACCGGGCCGACGACCAGGGCCTGACGGTGGAGGAGTTCACCGCCCGCGCCGTCGCCGGCGCCACCGGTGAGAACAAGCTGGAGCGCCGGTCCGCCCAGGACGTCGTGCTGTACGGGTTCGGCCGCATCGGCCGCCTCGTCGCCCGCCTGCTGATCGAGAAGGCCTCGGGCAACGGCCTGCGCCTGAAGGCCATCGTCGTGCGCAACGGCGGCGGCGACGACCTCGTGAAGCGCGCCTCGCTGCTGCGCCGCGACTCGATCCACGGCCAGTTCCAGGGCACGATCACCGTCGACGAGGCGAACAACAAGATCATCGCCAACGGCAACGAGATCACCGTGATCTACTCCGACGACCCGACCAAGGTCGACTACACGGAGTACGGGATCAAGGACGCCATCCTGATCGACAACACCGGCCGCTGGCGCGACCGCGAGGGCCTGTCGAAGCACCTGCGCCCCGGCATCGCCAAGGTGGTGCTCACCGCGCCGGGCAAGGGCGACGTCCCGAACATCGTCCACGGCGTCAACCACGACATGATCAAGCCGGACGAGCAGATCATCTCCTGTGCCTCCTGCACCACCAACGCGATCGTCCCGCCGCTGAAGGCGATGGAGGACGAGTACGGCGTCGTCCGCGGCCACGTGGAGACCGTCCACTCGTTCACCAACGACCAGAACCTGCTGGACAACTACCACAAGGCCGACCGCCGCGGCCGCTCGGCACCGCTGAACATGGTGATCACCGAGACCGGTGCCGCCTCGGCCGTCGCCAAGGCGCTGCCGGACCTCAAGGCGAAGATCACCGGCAGCTCGATCCGCGTGCCCGTGCCGGACGTCTCGATCGCCATCCTCAACCTCCAGCTGAAGCGCGAGACGAACCGCGAGGAGGTCCTGGACTACCTGCGCGACGTCTCGCTGACCTCGCCGCTGAAGCGCCAGATCGACTTCATCGACTCGCCCGACGCGGTGTCCAGCGACTTCATCGGCTCGCGCCACGCCTCGATCGTGGACGCCGGCGCCACCAAGGTCGAGGGCGACAACGCGATCCTCTACCTGTGGTACGACAACGAGTTCGGCTACTCGTGCCAGGTCGTCCGGGTCGTCCAGTACATCTCGGGCGTCGAGTACCCGACCTTCCCGGCCCCGGCGGCCTGAACCGCCCGGACCGCGTGACACCGTGACGGCGGTGGGTGGTGGCCTCGTGAGAGGTCGCCGCCCACCGCCGTTCCGTTTCCCGCCGCCGTGCCGTTTCCCGGGGCGGTGAGGCTCCCGGGGTGCTGGGGGTCCTGGGGCGACGGTGGTTCCCGGGTGGTGAGGCCGCCCGCGGCTGGTCCGAGGGCGAACGGCTATCTTGATGGGTCACGGACACCGGGAGGGAGCGGGCGATGGGCAGGATCGGTCGGCGGGCGGCCGCCGTAGTGGCGGTCGGGGTGCTGGTGGGGGTGCTCGGCGGATGCGCGTCGGGGGACAAGGGCGCCACCAAGGACGCTGCGGGTGGGGCGAGTTCGGGGTCGAGCGCGTCGGCGGCGGCGGGCGGCGCGGCCGGTACGTCCGGTGCCCAGGCGTCCGGCCCGGCTGCCGGGGGTGCCGCGGGCGGCGCGTCCGACGCGGCCTCGGGGGGGGGGGGGCGGGGGGGGGGGCGCGCGGGGGGGGGGGGGGG
>NZ_JBHWGV010000119.1:0-9919 GCF_042732955.1 Kitasatospora sp. NPDC059747
ATCACCATGGGCCCGCTGGCCACCACACTCGACTCGGCGGAGCGCGCCGCGAACCGGCATCAAGCGATGCGTCTGAGGGCGAAACGCCCAGTTAGGGACTGTCTTCAAACCCCCGTCGTCCGCCTTCTTGGGTTCTAGTGTCCTGCGCCAGGAATTCGTTCAAGATATGAGGCGAGTCGTTCGAGGTTCTCGTCGGCGGTCTTGGTCCAGGTGAACGGGCGGGGGTGCTCGTTCCAGGTCTTGATCCAGGCCCGGATGTCCTTCTCCAGAGCCTGGACGGACTTGTGGACTCCACGTCGGAGCTGCTTGTCCGTCAGCAGTGCGAACCACCGCTCCACCTGGTTGAGCCAGGATGAGCTGGTCGGGGTGAAGTGCAGGTGGAATCGCGGGTGGCCGGCCAGCCACTTCTGGATCGCCGAGGTCTTGTGGGTGGCGTAGTTATCGCAGATCAGGTGGACGTCCAGGCCGACGGGCACTTCCTTGTCGAGCCTGGCGAGGAACTTCTTGAACTCGGCCGCGCGGTGGCCACGGTGGAGGGAGCCGATGACCTCGCCACTGGCCACGTCGAGGGCGGCGAACAGCGTGGTGACGCCGTTGCGCAGGTAGTCGTGGGTGCGACGCTCGGGCATACCCGTCATCATCGGCAGCACCGGTGCGGAGCGGTCGAGGGCCTGGATCTGGGACTTCTCATCGACGCACAGGACCAAGGCCCGCTCCGGCGGGTCCAGGTAGAGCCCGACCACGTCGCGGACCTTGTCGATGAACTGCGGGTCCTTCGACAGCTTGAACGTGTCGACCTGGTGCGGCTTGAGACCGAAGGCCCGCCAGATGCGGCCGACCGTGGACTTCGACAGTCCCGTCTCGGCGGCCATCGACGCCCGCGACCAGTGGGTGGCGTCCTTGGGGGTCCGCTCCAGGGTGGCGACGACGAGCTCCTCGATCCGCTCGTCACCGATTTTCCGCGGGGCGCCAGGGCGTTGCTCATCCGCGAGCCCCTCCAGCCGACGCTCCAGGAAACGCCGCCGCCACTTGCCGACCGTCTGCGGCCAGATGCCGAGCTCGGCGGCGACCTCCTGGTTCGTCTTTCCGTCCGCGCAGCCGAGCACGATCCGGCATCGCTGGGCCAGCACCTGCGACGACTTCGCCCGCCGCGACCAGCGGACCAGCGTCTCGCGCTCGTCATCGGTCAAGGTCAGCTCGGCCATCGGCCGCCCCATACGCGCCATGGACACAGGCTACAGATATGAAGCAGATTTCAGGCGCAGGACACTAGGGGTTGTCGTAACACCCCAGCTCGGGGGAAGCGATGGACTTCGAGATCCGCGAGGACCGGAAGCCGCAGGGATGCCGGCGGCTGCGTGCGGAGCGGGCGGAATACTTCCGACTCGTGCGACAGGGCTACAGCAACATCGAGGCGTCCCGGCTCGTCGGGGTCCACCCGCGGACCGGACGTGAGTGGCGTAACGGCCGCAATCCGTTGGGCCCGCACAAGGCGGCGCCACCGATTCACGCGGCGGTGCCGCCTTCGGGCCCGTCCCGGTACCTGCGCGAGGACGAACGTATCCACATCGCCGACCGGCTCCGGGAGGAAGCCACCGTGCGCGCGATCGCCGCGGAGCTCGGCCGCAGCCCCTCCACGGTCAGCCGGGAGATCCGGCGCAACCGTCATCCGGGCAGCGGAAGTTACCGGCCCCACGCCGCACAGGCCCGCGCCGACGCCCGCCGGCCGCGGCCCAAGCCCGGCAAGATCGGGCAGAATCCCGAGCTGCGGGACTTCATCCAGCAGCACCTGGAGCGCAAGTGGAGCCCGGAGCAGATCTGCCAGGCTCTGCGGGACACCTTTCCCGAGCGGCCGGAGATGCACGTGGCCCTCGGCCGCCGGTGGCGACGAGCAGGGTGGGGCGTTCCAGGGCGGCGCCGTAGACGGACACCGAGCCGTGGTCGCCGATCAGGCAGTCGGCGGCGACGAGGGCGGCCTGCCAGCCCTGGTGGGGCGGGACGAGGCGCAGGCCCATCCGCCGGGCGTCGTCGAGCAGGGCCTCGGGGTCGTGCCGGTTCCAGATGTTGGGGTGGAGGACGACGGCGACCGTGTACTCGTCGGCGGGGAGCCGGCGGACGAGGCGTCGGGGCAGGTCGGGGCGGCGGCCGAATAACGAGTGCTCGCTCCAGGTGGAGTTGACGACGACGAGCCGCCGGCCGTCGACGGCGCCGAGGGCGGCCCGGTAGGAGTCGCGCAGGCGCAGGCTGCGGAGCATGCGGTCGAAGCACGGGTCGCCGACGACCTGGGCGACGTCCAGTGCCTCGGGGCAGGAGACCCGCAGCCGGTCGAGCTGTTCCGGGTGGGAGAGGCCGAGGACGTCGACGAAGACCCGGCCGTGGTGGGTGAGTTCGTTGCGGGAGAGGCCGGCTGCGCTGACGGTGTCGCCGGTGGACTCGGTCACCAGGCGGTTGTAGCCGGCGCCGTGCGGGAGGACGACGAGCCGGGCGTCGAGGCGGTGCATCGAGGAGTGGACGGCGCAGGCGACGGCCAGGTCGAAGCGGTGCCGGACGGCCTCCTCCCAGTCCAGCAGGGTGATGCCGGGCAGGCCGCGCAGGTAGTCGTCGAGGCCGTCGGCGAAGGCGGAGCCGGGGTTGACGGTGGCGTAGCGCTCGATGCCGTCGCGGTTCAGGAGCGTGAGGACGTCGAGGACGCGGGTGGCGGAGGTGAGGGTGCGGGCGACCGCCAGCACGCGCGCCCTGACCGGCCGGGTGTTCCAGCGGTCGGCGGGCCAGGCGTGGGGGTGGGTCGGCACGCCATGATCGTACTCATCGGGTCGGCTTCCCGCGGTGAATCAGGCCCGGGAGGTCAGCCCGCCGCGGCGGCGGGCTCCTCGTGGTCGGCCGCGGCGCACTCGTCGAGGAGGGGGCGCATGCTCTCGTCGACGAGCCGGTAGCGCACGACGCGTCCGTCCTTGTCCCCGGTGACCACGCCGGCCGTCCGCAGCAGCCGCAGGGCCTGTGAGACGGCCGGGTCGCGCATGCCGGTGGCGACGGCGAGGTCGGTGACGGCGAGCGGTCCGGCGCGGTGCAGGGCGAGCAGGATCGCGAGCCGCCCGGGGTCGGCGAGCAGGGAGAACCGCTCGGACCACGAGCGGACGTGCGCGGCGTCGCCGATCGCGGCGATGGCCTCGCAGACCCGGTGTCCGTCGATGGTGCGGTGGCCCGCGCGGTCGGCCGGTACGAGATGCATGCGGACATTCTGGCAGCTCACGACCTGTGATCCTGGACACCTGCGTAGGTGCGCAGCCTTGCAAGGGTCGGCCCGGGACCCCTACGGTGTTCCCCGCCGTGGTGCTCGGGAAGACCGGTGACGGACCCTCAGGGGTCCCAGTCCGGAGCGGCCCTCGCCACTGTGATCGGGGGAGTCCGCCCGTACCCAGACGCCACTGGGCGCTTCGCGCGCCTGGGAAGGCGGGTACGGGAGCCCCGTCAGCCAGGAGACCGGCCACGGCATCTCACGAACGTCTTTCCACGAGGTGCTGGAGCGTGATCCGAAGATGACCCTGCCCGAAACCGCCGCCCCCGAGGCCGCGCCCGCCGTGCTGCCCACCTTCCGGTGGAGGAGAGAGGACACCGTCCGCACCGCCGGGCTGATGGGGGTGATCCTGGCCATGCACGTCGTGGCGTTCGGGACCCTCGTCTTCCTGGTGGCGCCGCACAACTACGCCGTCGGCACCCAGGTCTTCGGGGTGGGCCTCGGCATCACGGCGTACACGCTCGGCATGCGGCACGCGTTCGACGCCGACCACATCGCGGTGATCGACAACACCACCCGCAAGCTGATGGCCGACGGCAAGCGGCCGGTCTCGGTGGGCTTCTGGTTCGCCCTCGGGCACTCGTCGATGGTGGTCGTCATGGCCGCCCTGGTCGCGGGCGGCGCGCAGCTGGCGAACACGCTGATGGACGACGAGTCGACCACCCACCAGTGGCTCGGCATGGTCGGCACGACGGCCTCAGGCGCGTTCCTCTACCTGATCGGCGCGCTCAACCTGGCGGCGCTGCTCGGCATCCTGAAGGTGTTCCGGGCGATGCGCGCGGGGCAGTACGACGAGGCCGAGCTGGAGCAGCACCTGAACTCGCGCGGCTTCATGGCCCGGGTGCTGAACCGGGCGACCCGCTCGATCACCCGGCCCGGCCAGATGTTCCCGGTGGGCATGGTGCTCGGCCTCGGCTTCGACACCGCGACCGAGGTGACCCTGATGGTGATGGCCGGCTCGGGCGCGGCCGCCGGGCTGCCCTGGTACGCGATCGTCTGCCTGCCGCTGCTGTTCGCGGCGGGGATGAGCCTGTTCGACACGCTGGACGGGACGTTCATGAACTTCGCGTACCAGTGGGCGTTCTCCAACCCGGTGCGCAAGGTGTACTACAACCTGACGATCACCGGTCTGTCGATCGCGGTGGCGTTCATCATCGGCACGATCGAGCTGGTCGGCGTGCTGCACGAGAAGCTGGACCTGACCGATCCGGTCACCGGCTGGATCGCGGACATCTCGCTCGACAACGTCGGCTACGCGATCGCCGGGCTGTTCGTCGTCGTCTGGGCCGCGGCGATCGCGTACTGGAAGCTGGCCGGGGTCGAGAAGCGCTGGGGCGCCGAACGCTCCTGAGTGCGGCTGCCGCACGCCTGCCGCGACGGCGCCTCCCCATGGTGGGGAGGCGCCGTCGCGCGCGTTCCGGGCCGGCTGCGCCGGGTCAGCTGTGCCGGTCGCCGTAGCGCTGGCGGAAGCGCTCGACGCGGCCCGCGGTGTCGAGCACGCGGGACTGGCCGGTGTAGAAGGGGTGGCTCGCCGAGGAGATCTCGACGTCGATGACGGGATAGGTGTTGCCGTCCTCCCACTCGACCGTGCGGTCGCTGGTGACCGTCGAGCGGGTGAGGAAGGAGAGGCCGCCGACCTTGTCGCGGAAGACGACGGGCCGGTAGGCGGGGTGGATTCCGGGCTTCATGGGGGTGCCTCCTCGGCGGGGGATCAGCGCTCTTCGTTCGACGTTCTTCGTTCCGGCGCTCTTCGGTCAGCGCTCTTCGCGGAAGTCGACGTGCTCGCGCGCGACCGGGTCGTACTTGCGCAGCACCATCCGGTCCGGGTCGTTCCGGCGGTTCTTGCGGGTCACGTACGTGTAGCCGGTGCCGGCGGTGGAGCGGAGCTTGATGACGGGGCGCAGTTCGCTGCGGGCCATGAGGTCCTCCGGAGGGGTCGGGTGGTGCGGCGGTTCGGGGCCGGGTTGGAACCGTACACCGAAATGGATGTCATTTTCATCTGGTGTAACGTGACCTCCGTCCCGCCCATTCCCGGACCGTTTTGGGAGCCCCCATGTCCGCCCACTGCCAGCTCACCGGCCGCCGGCCGGGCTTCGGCAACGCGATCTCGCACTCGCACCGCCGCACCCCGCGGCGCTTCGACCCCAACATCCAGCGCAAGCGCTACTGGCTGCCGGGCGAGGGTCGGTACGTCCGGCTCACGCTCAGCGCCAAGGGGATCCGCACGATCGACGCGATCGGGGTCGAGGCCGCCGTCGCCCGGATCCGGGCCCGGGGGGAGAAGGTCTGATGGCGAAGCAGAGCAAGATCGCCAAGAACGAACGGCGGCGCGAGACCGTCGCCCGCTACGCGGGGCGCCGCGCCGAGCTCAAGAGGACCATCGCCCACCCCGGCACCGCCCCCGCCGAGCGCGCCGCCGCCCAGGCCGAACTCGCCCGCCAGCCGCGCGACGCCAGCGCCACCCGGATCCGCAACCGCGACGCCGTCGACGGCCGCCCGCGCGGTTACGTCGGCGCCTTCGGCCTCTCCCGGATCAATCTGCGCACTCTCGCCCACGCGGGCCACCTGCCCGGCGTCCGCAAGGCCAGCTGGTGAGCGGCGCGGACGGGACCAGGCTGCCCGTCGTGGTCGTCGCCGGGCTGCACGCCGACCACCGCCGCAGTGCCGTCGAGGAGTTGGCGCGCGGCGCGGTCGACGCGGTGGTCCTCCACCACGACCTGCGGGACGCCTCCCGCGGCGTCGTCCACCGCCGACTGCGCGACGCGGGCGGCGAGTTCGACCCGGCCGACGTACCGCTGCTCAACGACTGCCCGTGCTGCGCCCTGCGGGAGGACCTGCTGCCCCGGCTGCTGCGCATCGCGGACGAAGGACGGCACGGGCTCGCGGTGGTCGAACTGTGGGGCGGCAGCGATCCGCACCCGGCCGTCGAGGTCATCGCCGGCGGCGAGGTCGACGGCCGGCCCCTGGCGGAGGCCGTCGAGCTCGCGGGCGTCGTCGCCGCCGTCGACCCCGACCGGCTCACGAGCGAACTCTCCGTCCCCGACGACCTCGTGGAGCACGGCGAGCACACCGCACCGGAGGACCCCCGCACCCGCGCGGAGGCCCTCGCCCACCAGATCGAGTACGCGACCACCCTCGCCGTCCCGCGCGCGACCGCGCACACGCCGGGGCTCGCGATGCTCCGCCAGCTCCACCCCACCGCCCGCGTCGTGCGGCTCGCCACCGGTGCGCTCACCCGGGCCGCGCTCGGCGGCTTCGACGTCGCGGCCGCCCGCGACCGGGTCAACCCGGCGCTGGCGCTGCTGCCGCAGGAGCACGACGAGGGCGGGGTCACCACGATGGTGTGGGAGCGCCGCAGGCCGCTGCACCCGCAGCGACTGCACGAGGCGCTCGAACTGCTCGTCCCGGCGGCCCAGCGCAGCCGCGGCCGCTTCTGGCTGGCCAACCGGCCCGACCATGGGCCCCTCCTGCCCGCTGGCGGGCAAGGAGGGAGCTCGCATGGGACGCGGCCGGGGCGAACCTCGCGGTGGAGGAGTGCGGGCCGTGGCTCTCCGCGCTGCCCGACGCGGCCTGGGACCTCTACCCGCCCGCGCGCCAGGCCGCCGCCGCCCTCGACTGGCACCCGGCCCACGGCGACCGCGTGCAGCAGCTCAGCTTCACGGCCGAGGGCCTGGACACGGACGGGATCACCCACCTCCTCGACTCCTGCCTGCTCACCGACGCCGAACTCGCCGCCGGCGAATCCGGCTGGAAGGCGCTGCCCGACGCCTTCCACGACCTGCTCGACCCAGTCGCCTGAGGATCATCACTGTGCGTAAACGACTCAACCCGCCGAGGCCCAAGCCCAACCCGCTGGTCACAGCCGGTATCGAGTACATCGACTACAAGGACACCGATCTCCTGCGGAAGTTCGTCTCCGATCGCGGCAAGATCCGCAGCCGCCGGGTCAGCCGGCTGACCGTCCGGCAGCAGCGGGCGATGGCCCGGGCGATCAAGAACGCCCGCGAGATGGCCCTGCTCCCGTACACCACCCGATAGGAGACCCCGATGGCCGTACCCAAGCGCAAGACGTCCCGCAGCAACACGCGGCACCGCCGGGCCCAGTGGAAGGCGAGCGCGCCGAAACTCGTCCCGATCACGGTGAACGGGCGGGAACTGCTCGTCCCGCAGCACCTCGTGCCCGCCTACCGGAGGGGGCTCATCGATCCGGAAGGGGGGTGACGGCGCCGCCGGGGGCGCGGGTAGGTAAAGGTCGCGCCCCCGTCGGGGGTTCTCGGCGGGCGGATCGGGGGCGGGCTTCGTAGGCTCGACGCATGTCTGATGCGTACGCGGGTCGGCGGGAGCGGCTGCGGGAGCACTGCAGTGCGGCCGGGGCCGATGCGGCGCTGATCACCCGGCCGGCCAACGTGCGGTACCTGACCGGCTGCGCCCCCTGCGGCGCGACCTTGCTGCTCACCAGGGAACGGGTGCTGCTGACGCTGCCGGACGACCTGCCGCCGGACGACACCGGGGAGCACCTGATCGCCGCCGACGTCACCCAGGTCCCGGTGCCGGCCGGGGCGGACACCGCGCTGGCGGCCGCGGCCGAGGCCTCCCGGCTGCGGGTGCACGCCATGGCGGTGGAGGAGCACGACCTCACCGTCCTGCGCCACCGCGCGGTGGCGAGCCTGGCCGAGGGGGTCCGGCTGGCCGAGCTGGGGCAGGTCGTCGAACGGCTGCGGGTGATCAAGGACGAGCACGAGATCGCCGACCTGCGGATCGCCGCCGAGATCGCCGACCAGGCGCTCGGCGAGCTGCTGGAGTCGATCCTGGTCGGCCGCACCGAGCGGCACCTGGCGATGGAGCTGGAGCGCCGGATGATCGACCACGGTGCCGACCGGGCGGCCTTCCCGGTCTCGGTCGGCACCGGCAGCCACTCCGGCCAGCCCGCCCACCAGCCGACCGACCGCCGGGTCGAGGAGGGCGACTTCCTGACCGTGGTGCTCGGTGCCCAGTACCGCGGGTACGGCGTGTCGACCGCCCGGACCTTCGTGATCGGCGCCGCCCCCGCGCCCTGGCAGGTGGAGCTCCACCGGCTGGTGTTCCGGGCGCAGCGGGCCGGGCGGGAGGCGCTCGGACCCGGCGTGGAGCAGTGCGTACCCGACCGGGCGGCGCGGCAGATCCTGGACGCGGCCGGCCACTCCGAGGCCTCCCCGCACCCGGTGGGCCACGGCATCGGGCTGGAGATGCGGGAGGCGCCGCGCCTCGGTCCGGCGGACATGGGTAAACTGGACAGCCGCGTACCGGTCACCGTCGGTCCGGGGGTACACATCCCGGGCAAGGGCGGGGTCCGGATCGAGGACACGCTCGTCGTGCGCCCCCTCGAAGAGGGCGGGCCCGAGCTGCTCACCATCACCACCAAGGAGCTCCTCGCCCTGTGACGGCGGCCCCGGGCCGCCGGTGGCAGGACGCGACCCTTGGTTCCTTGACAGCTATATCCAGGAGTAAGTGCGCCCGTGGCTTCCACGAACGATCTCAAGAACGGCATGGTCCTCAAGCTGGAGGGCGGCAAGCTCTGGTCCGTCGTCGAGTTCCAGCACGTCAAGCCCGGCAAGGGCCCGGCCTTCGTGCGTACGAAGCTCAAGGAGGTCCTGACGGGCAAGGTCGTCGACAAGACCTTCAACGCCGGCACCAAGGTCGAGACCGCCAACGTCGACAAGCGCGGCATGCAGTTCTCGTACAAGGACGGCGAGAACTTCGTGTTCATGGACATGGACACCTACGACCAGCTCACCATCGAGCCGGCCGTCGTCGGTGACGCCGCCAACTACCTGCTGGAGGGCTTCGAGGCCCTCGTCGCGACCAACGAGGGCGCGGTGCTCTACATCGAGCTCCCGACCTCCGTCGAGCTGCTCATCGCGCACACCGAGCCGGGCGTCCAGGGCGACCGCTCCACCGGTGGCACCAAGCCGGCCACCCTGGAGACCGGTGCCGAGATCCAGGTCCCGCTCTTCGTCGTCACCGGCGAGAAGGTCAAGGTCGACACCCGCGACGGCAGCTACCTCGGCCGGGTGAAGTAAGTCCGTGTCGGCCGCACGCAGCAAGGCCCGCACCCGGGCCTTCCAGATCCTCTTCGAGGCCGACCACCGCGGGGTCGACCCGCAGCAGGTCCTCGCCGACTGGGTGGCCCGCGCCCGCGAGCCCAAGCCCGACGAGGGCACCCCCCAGGTCGCCGAGTACACGATGGAGCTGATCGAGGGTTACGTCCGGCACGCGCGCCGGATCGACGACCTGATCTCCCAGTACTCGGTGGGCTGGACGCTCGACCGGATGCCGATCGTGGACCGCAACGTCCTGCGGCTCGGCGCCTACGAGCTGATCTGGGAGGACGGCGTCCCGGACGCCGTCGTCCTGGACGAGGCCGTGGAGATCGCCAAGGAGTTCTCCACGGACGACTCCCCGTCCTTCGTCAACGGCCTGCTCGCCCGCTTCCTGGAGCTGAAGCCGAGCATCCGCCGCTAGGCACGGACGGGCCCCGCCCCGCGAACGGGGGGGGGCGGGCGCCGCGCCGGGGCGCCCGGCGCGCGCGCGGCACACCCCGGGGGGGGGTGTGTGGGAGAAGGAGCGCGTAGGTAAAAGAGGGAG
>NZ_JBHWGV010000119.1:9929-27688 GCF_042732955.1 Kitasatospora sp. NPDC059747
GGCCGACACCGGCGCGCTGGGCCGCGCGGGCCCCCGCGCCCCCCCGCCGCCGCGCGCCCACGCGGGGGCGGCGCGCCCGTCGCGCGTTTCACCCGGGTGGCGTATGTTGGGATCCTACTGGCCGGTAACTTATCGGTCGCACCATGAGAGATCCCCAGGTATCCCCACGCACGTCCGCAGTGAAGGGCAGGCCACCCCCATGACCACGGCGATCCGCAGCGAGTTCGACCAGGGCATCGCGCTGAGCAGACACCCCGAGGAGCCCGGCCGTTACGACGGCGAGCTCGGCGCGGGCTGGCAGATCGGCGGCGGCGTCAACGGCGGGCTGCTGCTCGCCGTCGCCGGACACGCGCTGTCGCTGGAGCACGGCGACCACCCCGACCCGGTGTCGATCAGCGGTTACTACCTGTCCGCCTCGGTGCCGGGCCCGGCCACCGTCCGCACCGAGGTGCTGCGCTCCGGCCGCGGCCTGTCCACCGGCACCGCCTCGCTCAGCCAGGACGGCGTCGAACGGCTGCGCGTCGTCGCCAGCCACGGGGACCTCTCGACGGCCGTCGGCGAGGTGCGCACCAGCGCGCAGCCGCCGCAGCTGCCGCCGCCGGACCAGTGTGTCGGCGTCGAACACGCGCCCAAGGAACTCATCGCCCAGGCCGCCCTGCTGGAGCGCTTCGACCTGCGGCTCGACCCGGCCACGATCGGCTGGGCGCTCGGACAGCCGTCCGGCACCGGGCGGATCCAGGGCTGGTTCCGGCTCGCCGACGGCCGCGAGCCCGACCCGCTGCTGCTCCTGCTGGTCGCCGACGCGCTGCCGCCGGTCACCTTCGACCTGGGGATGCCGGGCTGGGCGCCGACCGTCGAGCTGACCGTCCACCTGCGGGCCAGGCCGGTGCCCGGCTGGCTGCGGGTCACCCACACCACCCGCAACCTGGCCGGCGGCTACTTCGAGGAGGACGCCGAGGTCTGGGACGAGGCCGGCCGTCTGGTCGCGCAGTCCCGCCAGCTCGCCCGGGTGCCGCGCCCGGCGTGAGGCCCGACGACGCGAGAACCGGCGCATTACCGGTGGTTACATTCCTGTGACACGCCGTACGTGTGCGGCGCTCGGGACTGGGGAGTAACACGGTCAGCGGCGGCCCCCGCCGCCGACCGTGACCCTACTGAGCCGGGAGCCACACGTGAGCGAGCGTAGCGAGCGAGCCATTGGGAGGCGCGTGTGGGCGAATGCCCCTGCCGAGCGCAGCGAGGTGGGAGCATGAGTCGAAAAGGCCGCGCTCGCCGCATCTCCGACTGCACCGCCGGCGGCTTCCGCCCGAACGCCCGTGCCCCGCACCGGCGGAGCGACGGGGAGGGGGCCGACCAGGCCTTCGTCATCGGTGTGCTGACCAGCGCCGCGGACTTCGAACGGGCCCGCGCCTGGCGGGTGACCGACGCCCCCGACTACGAGCGCTACCTGGCCGACACGGCCGACCTGCTCGCCGAGGCGCTGCGGCGCTTCGACACCGTCCGGGCGCGGATGTTCCACCCGCAGGACTTCGCCGAGTTCTGCGTCCTGCACGGGCTGGACCCGGCCGAGCCGGCCGCCCGCGACCGCTACCTGCTCAACCCCGCGCTGCAGACCCAACTGCTCGCCTACCAGGGCGAGGAGCTCGCCGGGGACTTCGTGCCGCGCCTGGTCCGCGCCCGGGAGAACGGACTGACGCTCCGCCACGCCGACCTGATCCTCGACGGCGGGCTCTACGGCGCCACCGGCGAGGCGGACGAGGACCACGGCCGCTGGGTGCGCACCGCCCACCAGCGCGGCTCCGAGGTGCTGCGCCGGATGCTGGTCGGCGCGGGCGCCGGGGTGTACGAGCTGCGAGTGCGGGTGGACGCGCCGGGCGGGAGGCTGAGCGCCGCGGCGCGCGTCCTCCAGTGGGAGGACGGCGTCGTGCGGATCAACGACGAGGACCTGGAGCTGGTCTGCGCGGTGCTGTGCGCCGGGCTGGCCCTGGAGCTGCCGGGCGTGGCCGTGCTGCACGGCTCGCAGGGGTCGGCGGCGGCCTGCGGGGAGTACCGGCCGGCCGCGTGGGCCTGGTCGAGCGGCGGGCCGGACTGGGCCCCGGCGGCCCGGCCGGTGCGGCTGGACGGGGTGGCCGCGCAGCCCGGGTACAGCCTGGGCACGGTCTGCTGAGGCACTGCCGAGGCGCCGGGGAGACACAGGGGAAGGCACCGGGAAGGCACGGGAGAAGCGCCGGCCCCGGCTGCTGGAACCACCGCTGCTGGAAACACCACGGCGCGGCCCCCGGGTTCCGGGGTGCCGCGCCGTGACGTTTCTGCTTGCCCGAAAGGGCGGGACGAGCCTCGTTTCCGCTGGCGGGAGCCGGTGCGGGGAGCGTCAGCTCGCCTCCTCCTCGCGCACCGCGCGGCGCGCGTCGGGGTTGAGCACGCCCCACGAGATCAGCTGCTCGGTGAGGATCGACGGCGACTGGTCGTAGATGACGGCCAGGGTGCGCAGGTCGTCCTGGCGGATCGACAGCACCTTGCCGTTGTAGTCGCCGCGCTGGCTCTGGATGGTCGCCGCGTAGCGCTGCAGCGGGCCGGCCTTCTCGGACGGGACCTGGGTCAGTCTCTCCAGGTCGAGCACCAGGCGCGGCGGCGGCTCGGCCGCGCCGCCCGGGGTGCCGCCGGGCAGCAGCTCCTGGACCGGGACGCCGTAGAACTCCGCCAGCTCGGCCAGCCGCTGCACGGTGACCGCACGGTCGCCGCGCTCGTACGAACCGACGACGACTGCCTTCCAGCGCCCCTGGGACTTCTCCTCGACACCGTGCAGGGAGAGACCCTGCTGAGTGCGGATCGCTCGGAGTTTGCCTCCGAGCTGCTTCGCGTAGTCGCTGGACATTGATCTCCCCGGACGAGATTGCTTCGCGTTCAGTGGTGGGTCACGGGCGATTGCCGACGCCGTTACCGGTGGGTTCGACGTCCGTCTCGTAACTCACTGTGAGGTTACGTAGAGTAAGGTGTTGCGTCAAGCCGAATGGGGCAGTCGTGCGAATGGCCTGCGTCCGGGGTGCGTCGGGCGCGTTAACCCGGTGAAGCGGAATGGTGCAGGTCCGTTTGCCCGCTTGCGCGCTGATAGGATTGCCGAAGCCCGCGCCCGGTCGGCGGGGGCCATCCCAGACATCCTTTAAGGCCCGTCCAGTGAGGCGGGGAAGGAGGTCCGCTTCGGCATGACCACACACCAGGATCCGTCACCCCGAGCACCGCACCAGGTGCTGGACGGCGCGGACATCGCCCGGGTCGTCACCCGGATAGCGCACGAGATCGTCGAGCGCGCCAAGGGCGCGGAGGACGTCGTGCTGCTCGGCATCCACACCCGCGGCGTCCACCTCGCCCGCCGCCTGCGCGACCGGCTGGCCCAGATCACCGGCCGCGAGATCCCGCTCGGCACCCTGGACATCACGATGTACCGGGACGACCTGCGGCTCAAGCCCGCCCGCGCCCTGGAGCACACCGAGATCCCGGCCAGCGGCATCGACGGCAAGCTCGTGATCCTCGTCGACGACGTGCTGTTCTCCGGCCGCACCATCCGCGCCGCGCTCGACGCGCTCGGCGACATCGGCCGCCCGCGCGCCGTCCAGCTGGCCGTCCTGGTCGACCGGGGCCACCGCGAGCTGCCGATCCGCGCCGACTACGTGGGCAAGAACCTGCCCACCTCGCTGCGCGAGGCCGTGCAGGTGCGCCTGGCCGACACCGACGGCGTGGACGCCGTTCTGGTCGGCGACCGCGACCACAACCAGCGCTCGTCGCAGGCCCTGACCGAACCGCACCTTCCGGAGTAGCCCGCGTGATGCGCCACCTCGTCTCCGCCGCCGATCTCACCCGCGACGACGCGCTGCTGATCCTGGACACCGCCGAGGAGCTGGCCCAGCTCTCCGGGCGGGCCGTGAAGAAGCTGCCCACGCTGCGCGGCCGGACCGTCGTCAACCTCTTCTTCGAGGACTCGACCCGCACCAAGACCTCCTTCGAGGTCGCCGAGAAGCGCCTCTCGGCGGACGTCATCAACTTCTCCGCCAAGGGCTCGTCCGTCTCCAAGGGCGAGAGCCTCAAGGACACCGCGCTGACCCTGCAGGCCATGGGTGCCGACGCGGTCGTCATCCGCCACCACGCCTCCGGCGCGCCGGCCCGCCTGGCGCAGTCCGACTGGCTGCACGGCAGTGTCATCAACGCCGGTGACGGCACCCACGAGCACCCCACCCAGGCGCTGCTCGACGCCTTCACCATGCGCCGCCACCTCAACCCGGGCAGTGGCAAGGACCTCGCAGGGCGCCGGGTGACGATCGTCGGCGACGTCCTGCACAGCCGGGTCGCCCGCTCCAACGTCCACCTGCTGACCACCCTCGGCGCCCAGGTCACCTTCGTCGCCCCGCCGACGCTGCTGCCCATCGGCATCGAGAACTGGCCCTGCGAGATCAGCTACGACCTGGAGAGCGTGCTCCCCAAGACGGACGCGCTGATGATGCTCCGGGTGCAGCGCGAGCGGATGAACGCCGCGTTCTTCCCGACCGAGCGGGAGTACAGCCGCCGCTACGGCATGAACGGCCCGCGGATGACCCAGCTGCCCGAGCACGCGATCGTCATGCACCCCGGCCCGATGGTCCGCGGCATGGAGATCACCGCCGAGGTCGCCGACTCGCCGCGCTGCACCGCGGTCGAGCAGGTCGCCAACGGCGTGTCGGTCCGCATGGCCGTGCTGTACCTGCTCCTCGGCGGGGCCGTCTTCGCCGACGGCCCGAACGACGCCGCCCGCACCGAATCCGTGGAGACCGCCAAGTGACCACCTACCTGATCCGCAACGCCCAGATCGCCGGCGGCGCCCCGCAGGACCTCCACCTCGCCGACGGCGTGATCAAGGCGATCGGCACCGGCCTGGCCGTCGAGGCCGACATCGAGATCGACGCCACCGGCCTGATCGTGCTGCCCGGCCTGGTCGACCTGCACACCCACCTGCGCGAGCCCGGCCGCGAGGACGCCGAGACCGTCCTCACCGGCACCCAGGCCGCCGCGATGGGCGGCTTCACCGCCGTGCACGCGATGGCCAACACCACCCCGGTGGCCGACACCGCCGGCGTCGTCGAGCAGGTCTGGCGGCTCGGCCAGGAGGCCGGCTACTGCGACGTGCAGCCGGTCGGCGCCGTCACCGTCGGCCTGGAGGGCAAGAAGCTCGCCGAGCTCGGCGCCATGCACGAGTCCGCCGCCGGCGTCCGGGTCTTCTCCGACGACGGCAAGTGCGTCGACGACGCCGTGCTGATGCGCCGCGCGCTGGAGTACGTCAAGGCCTTCGACGGCGTCGTCGCCCAGCACGCCCAGGAGCCGCGGCTCACCGAGGGCGCGCAGATGAACGAGGGCCAGGTCTCCGGCGAGCTCGGGCTCGGCGGCTGGCCGGCCGTCGCCGAGGAGTCGATCATCGCCCGCGACGTGCTGCTCGCCGCGCACGTCGGCTCCCGGCTGCACGTCTGCCACGTCTCCACGGCCGGCTCGGTCGAGATCATCCGCTGGGCCAAGGCCAAGGGCTGGGACGTCACCGCCGAGGTCACCCCGCACCACCTGCTGCTCACCGACGAGCTGGTCCGCTCGTACGACCCGGTCTACAAGGTGAACCCGCCGCTGCGCACCGCCGCGGACGTCCAGGCGCTGCGCAAGGCGCTGGCCGACGGCACCATCGACGCCGTCGCCACCGACCACGCGCCGCACCCGGCCGAGGACAAGGACTGCGAGTGGGCCGTCGCCGCGATGGGCATGGTCGGCCTGGAGACCGCGCTGTCGGTCGTGCAGCAGACCATGGTCGACACCGGCCTGCTGAACTGGGCGGGCGTCGCCGACCGCATGTCGCACCGCCCGGCCCGGATCGGCCGTCTCGCCGGGCACGGCCGGCCCGTCTCGGTCGGTGAGCCGGCCAACCTGGTGCTGTTCGATCCCGCGTACCGTGGTGCCGTGAACCCGGACAGCTTCGCCACCCGCAGCCGCAACACCCCCTACAAGGGCCTCGACCTGCCCGGACGGGTGCACGCCACCTTCCTGCGCGGCCGGGCGACCGTCCTGGCCGGGGAGCTCGTCGAGCAGGGCGTCGACGCGTGAGTTTCCACCGCACGCCCGCCCCGTTCACCCCGCTGGCCCAGGAACAGGCCAAGGTCCACGACTGGCCCGGGTACATCGGCTGGGCCGTCGGCCTGCTGATCGTGATCGGGCTCGTCTACTGGCTGATGCGCCAGGGCTGGAACTGGCGGCGCACGCTGCAGTCCGGCATCCCGCCGCTGCCCGCCGTGCCGGCCGGCGCCGGCCGGACCATCCTGGAGACCAGCGGCCGGTACCACGGCACCACCACCGCCGGGAACTGGCTCGACCGGGTCGTCGCACACGGCCTGGGCAACCGCAGCCGCGCCGACCTCATCCTCGGCGAGGACGGCCTGCTGGTGCGCCGCCCCGGCGACGTCGACCTCTGGATCCCGGCCGGGCACCTGACCGGTGCCCGCACGGACTCCGGAATCGCCGGCAAGGTCGTCCCGGCCGGGATCCTCGTCGTCACCTGGACGCACGAGGGCACCGAGCTGGACTCCGGCTTCCGGGCCGACCACCCCGACGAGCACGCCGCCTGGGTCGAGGCGGTCGCTCACCTCGCAACACGTACGAAGACGAAGACGGAAGAGGCCGCGCAATGACCGCACCTGCCCCCACCACGCAGCGCCAACGGCGGGAACGCGTCCCGGCCGTGCTCGTCCTGGAGGACGGCCGGACCTTCCGCGGCCAGGCCTACGGCGCCGTCGGCGAGACCTTCGGCGAGGCGGTCTTCAACACCGGCATGTCCGGCTACCAGGAGACCCTCACCGACCCGTCGTACCACCGCCAGGTGGTCGTGATGACGGCCCCGCAGATCGGCAACACCGGCTGGAACGACGAGGACGACGAGTCCAAGCGGATCTGGGTCGCCGGGTACGTCGTGCGCGACCCCGCCCGGGTCGCCTCCAACTGGCGCTCGCGCCGCTCGCTGGACGACGAGCTCGTACGCCAGGGCGTCGTCGGCATCAGCGGCATCGACACCCGCGCGCTCACCCGGCACCTGCGCGACCGCGGCGCCATGCGCTGCGGCATCTTCTCCGGCCCGGCGCTCGCCGACCCGGCCGCCCTGCTCGCCCGGGTGCAGCAGTCGCCCGAGATGAAGGGCGCCGACCTGTGCGCCGAGGTGGCCACCACCGAGCCGTACATCGTCCCGGCCATCGGTGAGAAGAGGTTCACCGTCGCCGCGCTGGACCTCGGCATCAAGGCGATGACCCCGCAGCGGATGGCCGAGCGCGGCATCGAGGTCCACGTGCTGCCGGCCGACGCCTCCCTGGAGGACGTCTACGCCGTCAACCCGGACGGCGTCTTCTTCTCCAACGGCCCGGGCGACCCGGCCACCGCCGACCAGCAGGTCGCCGTGGCGCAGGGCGTGCTGGAGCGGAAGACCCCGTTCTTCGGGATCTGCTTCGGCAACCAGATCCTGGGCCGCGCCCTCGGCTTCGGCACCTACAAGCTCAAGTACGGCCACCGCGGCATCAACCAGCCGGTGCAGGACCGCACCACCGGCAAGGTCGAGGTGACCGCCCACAACCACGGCTTCGCCGTGAACGCGCCGCTGGACAAGGTGAGCGACACCCCCTACGGGCGGGTCGAGGTCTCCCACGTCTGCCTCAACGACGACGTGGTCGAGGGCCTGCAGGCGCTCGACGTGCCCGCCTTCAGCGTGCAGTACCACCCCGAAGCGGCCGCCGGCCCGCACGACGCCGCCTACCTGTTCGACCGCTTCGTGAAGCTCATGGAGGGCCAGCGTGCCTAAGCGCACTGACATCAAGTCCGTCCTGGTGATCGGGTCCGGCCCGATCGTGATCGGCCAGGCCGCCGAGTTCGACTACTCGGGCACGCAGGCCTGCCGGGTCCTCAAGGCCGAGGGCCTGCGGGTCGTGCTGGTCAACTCCAACCCGGCCACGATCATGACCGACCCGGAGATCGCCGACGCCACCTACGTCGAGCCGATCACCCCGGAGTTCGTCGAGAAGATCATCGCCAAGGAGCGCCCCGACGCGCTGCTGCCGACCCTGGGCGGCCAGACCGCGCTCAACACGGCGATCTCGCTGGACGCCAACGGCGTGCTCGCCAAGTACAACGTCGAGCTGATCGGCGCCAAGGTCGAGTCGATCCACAAGGGCGAGGACCGCGAGCTCTTCAAGGGCGTCGTCGAGGCCGTCAACGCCAAGATCGGTTACGGCGAGTCCGCCCGCTCGGTCATCTGCCACACCATGGACGAGGTGCTGGCCGGCGTCGACACCCTCGGCGGCTACCCCGTCGTCGTGCGCCCCTCCTTCACCATGGGCGGCGCCGGCTCCGGCTTCGCCCACAACGAGGAGGACCTGCGCCGCATCGCCGGCCAGGGCCTGACCCTCTCGCCGACCACCGAGGTGCTCCTGGAGGAGTCCATCCTCGGCTGGAAGGAGTACGAGCTGGAGCTGATGCGCGACAAGAACGACAACGTCGTGGTCGTCTGCTCCATCGAGAACTTCGACCCGATGGGCGTGCACACCGGTGACTCGATCACCGTCGCCCCGTCGATGACGCTCACCGACCGCGAGTACCAGATCCTGCGCGACATCGGCATCGCCGTCATCCGCGAGGTCGGCGTCGACACCGGCGGCTGCAACATCCAGTTCGCGGTCAACCCCGAGGACGGCCGGGTCATCGTCATCGAGATGAACCCGCGCGTGTCGCGCTCCTCGGCGCTCGCCTCCAAGGCCACCGGCTTCCCGATCGCCAAGATCGCCGCCAAGCTGGCCGTCGGCTACACGCTCGACGAGATCCCCAACGACATCACCGAGGAGACCCCGGCCTCCTTCGAGCCGACCCTCGACTACGTCGTCGTCAAGGTGCCGCGCTTCGCGTTCGAGAAGTTCCCGAGCGCCGACGCCACCCTCACCACGACCATGAAGTCCGTCGGCGAGGCCATGGCCCTCGGCCGCAACTTCCCCGAGGCGCTGCAGAAGGCGCTGCGCTCGCTGGAGAAGAAGGGCTCCCAGTTCAGCTGGACCGGCCCTGTGGGCGACAAGGCCGAGTTGCTGGCCAAGGCGGTCGTGCCGACCGACGGCCGGATCAACACCGTGATGGACGCCATCCGGGCCGGCGCCACCGCGGAGGAGGTGTTCGAGGCCACCAAGATCGACCCGTGGTTCGTCGACCAGCTCTTCCTGCTCGACGAGATCGCCGGCGAGCTCGCCGACGCCGCCGAGCTCACCCCGGACCTGCTGCGCCACGCCAAGCGGCACGGCTTCTCCGACCAGCAGATCGGCGAGATCCGCGGCCTGAAGCCGGACGTCGTCCGCGAGGTGCGCCACGCGCTCGGCATCCGCCCGGTGTTCAAGACCGTCGACACCTGCGCCGCCGAGTTCGCCGCCAAGACCCCGTACTTCTACTCGTCCTACGACGAGGAGAACGAGGTCGCCCCGCGCACCAAGCCCGCGGTGATCATCCTCGGTTCCGGCCCGAACCGCATCGGCCAGGGCATCGAGTTCGACTACTCCTGCGTCCACGCCTCCTTCGCGCTGGCCGAGGCCGGGTACGAGACCGTCATGGTCAACTGCAACCCGGAGACCGTCTCCACCGACTACGACACCTCCGACCGGCTCTACTTCGAGCCGCTCACCCTGGAGGACGTCCTGGAGATCGTCCACGCCGAGCAGCAGGCCGGTCCGCTCGCGGGCGTCATCGTCCAGCTCGGCGGCCAGACCCCGCTCGGCCTCGCCCAGGCGCTCAAGGACAACGGCGTGCCGATCGTCGGCACCCAGCCCGAGGCGATCGACCTCGCCGAGGAGCGCGGCGCCTTCGGCCGCGTCCTGCGCGACGCCGGCCTGCCGGCGCCCAAGCACGGCACCGCCTTCTCCTTCGAGGAGGCCAAGGCGATCGCCGACGAGATCGGCTACCCGGTGCTCGCCCGCCCGTCCTACGTGCTCGGCGGCCGCGGCATGGAGATCGTCTACGACGAGGCCTCCCTCGCCTCCTACCTGGAGCGGCACGCCGGCCTGATCTCCGAGCACCCGGTGCTCATCGACCGCTTCCTCGACGACGCGGTGGAGATCGACGTCGACGCGCTCTACGACGGCACCGAGCTCTACCTCGGCGGCGTCATGGAGCACATCGAGGAGGCCGGCATCCACTCCGGCGACTCCGCCTGCGCGCTGCCCCCGATCACCCTCGGCGGCTACGACATCAAGCGCCTGCGCACCTCCACCGAGGCCATCGCGCGCGGCGTCGGCGTCCGCGGCCTGATCAACATCCAGTTCGCGATGGCCGGCGACATCCTCTACGTCCTGGAGGCCAACCCGCGCGCCTCCCGGACCGTCCCGTTCACCTCCAAGGCCACCGCGGTGCCGCTGGCCAAGGCGGCCGCCCGGGTCTCGCTCGGCGCCACCATCGCCGAGCTGCGCGCCGAGGGCATGCTCCCGGCCGAGGGCGACGGCGGCACGCTGCCCGCCGACGCGCCGATCGCGGTCAAGGAGGCCGTGATGCCGTGGAGCCGCTTCCGCGACGTCCACGGCCGCGGGGTCGACACCGTCCTCGGCCCGGAGATGCGCTCGACCGGTGAGGTCATGGGCATCGACAAGGTCTTCGGCACGGCCTACGCCAAGGCCCAGGCCGGCGCCTACGGCGCGCTGCCGACCAAGGGCAAGGTCTTCGTCTCCGTCGCCAACCGCGACAAGCGCAACCTCGTCTTCCCGGCGCGCGCCCTGGTCAGCCTCGGCTTCGAGGTGCTCGCCACGGCCGGCACCGCCGAGGTGCTCCAGCGCGGCGGCATCCCGTCCACGCTGGTGCGCAAGCACAGCGAGGGCGAGGGCCCGAACGGCGAGAAGACCATCGTCCAGCTGATCCACGACGGCGAGGTCGACCTCATCATCAACACGCCGTACGGCACCGGCGGGCGCCTGGACGGCTACGAGATCCGCACCGCGGCCGTGGCCCGCGCCGTGCCCTGCCTGACCACCGTCCAGGCGATGGGCGCGGCCGTCCAGGGCATCGACCGGCTGCTGCGCGACGAGGTCGGGGTGATGTCGCTCCAGGAGCACGCCGAGCTGATCAACGCCGGCCGCAAGTAGCACCACCGCAGTGGGGGGGCACCGAAGCCAGTCGGGTGCCCCCCACTTCCATGCCCGCGATTCGACCTGCCGCGCTGTGAACACCGCTGCTCGCTCCGGGAGTTGACCCCCCTTGTACAAGCTTCTGTTCGACCTCGTCTTCAAGAAGATGGACCCGGAGAAGGCCCACCACCTCGCCTTCTTCTGGATCCGCCTCGCCTCCTCCGTGCCGGGCCTGCGCACCCTCGTCCGGCTGCTGCTCGCCCCGCAGGACCGGGCGCTGCGCACCCGCGCCCTCGGCCTCGACCTGCCCGGCCCGTTCGGGCTCGCGGCCGGCTTCGACAAGAACGGCGTCGGCATCGACGGCCTCGCGATGCTCGGCTTCGACTACGTCGAGATCGGCACCATCACCGGCGAGGCCCAGCCCGGCAACCCGGCGCCGCGGCTGTTCCGCCTGGTCGAGGACCGCGCGCTGATCAACCGGATGGGCTTCAACAACCAGGGCTCGGCCCGGGTCGCCGCCCGCCTCGCCGCCCGCCCGCACACCAGCTCCACCCCGGTGATCGGCGTCAACATCGGCAAGACCAAGGTCGTCGAGGAGGCCGACGCCGTCGCCGACTACGTCAAGTCGACCGAGCGGCTGGCCCGTTACGCCGACTACCTGGTCGTCAACGTCAGCTCGCCCAACACCCCCGGACTGCGCAACCTGCAGGCCGTCGACCACCTGCGCCCGCTGCTCTCCGCCGTCCGCGAGGCCGCCGACCGCACCACCGCGCACCACGTGCCGCTGCTGGTGAAGATCGCCCCGGACCTCGCCGACGAGGACGTCGACGCCGTCGCCGACCTCGCCCTGGAGCTGGGCCTGGACGGCATCATCGCCACCAACACCACGATCGGCCGTGAGGGCCTGCGGGCCGACGCCGCGCGGGTCGAGGAGATCGGCATGGGCGGCCTGTCCGGCGCCCCGCTCAAGGCCCGCGCCCTGGAGGTCCTCCAGCGGCTGCGCGCCCGCACCGGCGGCCGGCTGACGCTCGTGTCGGTCGGCGGCGTGGAGAGCGCCGAGGACGCCTGGCAGCGGATCATCCACGGCGCCGACCTCGTCCAGGGCTACAGCGCCTTCATCTACGAGGGCCCGTTCTGGTGCCGCCGCATCCACAAGGGCCTCTCCACCCGCGTCCGGGAGGCGGGCTTCCGCAACCTGGCCGCGGCGGTCGGCAGCGCCGTGCGCCCCTCGTGACCCCCCGTACCGCCACTGGAAACCCCGGAGACGACATGACCCTCGCCCCGTTCGGCGCCCGGCTGCGCCAGGCCATGGACACCCGTGGCCAGCTCTGCGTCGGCATCGACCCGCACGCCTCCCTGCTCGCCGCCTGGGGACTCGGCGACGACGTCGCCGGCCTGGAGACCTTCAGCCGCACCGTCGTCGAGGCGCTGGCCGACCGGGTCGCCGTGCTCAAGCCGCAGGCCGCCTTCTTCGAGCGCTTCGGCAGCAAGGGCGTCGCGGTGCTGGAGAGGACCGTCGAGGAGGCCCGCGCGGCCGGTGCGCTGGTCCTGATGGACGCCAAGCGCGGCGACATCGGCTCCACCATGGCCGCCTACGCCGAGGCCTTCCTCGCGCCCGGCAGCCCGCTGTTCTCCGATGCCCTCACCGTCAGCCCCTACCTCGGCTTCGGCTCGCTGCGCCCGGCGCTCGACCTCGCGCGCGAGCACGGCTGCGGGGCGTTCGCGCTGGCGCTCACCTCCAACCCGGAGGGCGCCGAGGTGCAGCGCGCCGTCGGCGCCGGCGGCGAGCCGGTCGCGGCCTCGGTGCTGCGCCAGCTTGCGGCCGAGAACGCGGGGGCCGAGCCGCTCGGCTCGTTCGGCGCGGTGGTCGGCGCGACGCTCGCCGACGCGGGCGTGGACCTCGCGATCAACGGCCCGCTGCTGGCCCCCGGCATCGGCGCCCAGGGCGCGACGATGGCGGACCTGCCGCGGGTGTTCGGCGCCTCGGTGCGCAACGTCGTGCCGAGCGTCAGCCGGGACGTCCTCAAGCACGGCCCGTCGGTGCCGGCGCTGCGCGAGGCGGCCGAGCGGTTCGTGGGGGAGTACGCGGACGCCGTGAAGTAGCGCGGCGCGAAGTGCCGTCCGGGGGCCGGGTGGTAGCCGGCCGGTGACCCTGCGCAGTGTGCGCAGGACCGGGCGGTGCCGCTCCGCCGGGCCTCTGCTTGACGTGAGCGCCGTCACATCGGCGGTGCCAAAGTCTCGCAATCGCGGTCATTTTGCCCCGGAAAGTCCTGGTCGGCCTTGGCTGACCAGGACTTTTCGTGTTCTTTTCCTGACGCGGCGCCGCAATCCGGGTAGTGTCCGGCGATAGGTCATCGAAGAGCCGCGATTCTCGTAGCTCCCGCAGGTCAGGGCCCTGGGGTTCCACTTGCGGAGGTGTCCTGGAGAACCAAACCAGTCATAGCTCAATCCCTTCCTTCCACACCCTGAGGTGAACGGCGTGGCTCTTCCGCCCCTTACCCCTGAACAGCGCACCGCCGCGCTCGCCAAGGCCGCCGAGGCTCGCCGGGAGCGCGCCGAGGTCAAGAACCGGCTCAAGCACTCCGGCGCCTCCCTGCACGAGGTGATCAAGGCCGGCAAGGCCGACAACGACGTCATCGGCAAGATGAAGGTCTCGGCCCTGCTGGAGTCGCTCCCGGGCGTCGGCAAGGTCCGGGCCAAGCAGATCATGGAGCGCCTCGGCATCAGCGAGAGCCGTCGTGTCCGCGGTCTCGGCACGAACCAGATCGCCTCCCTGGAGCGGGAGTTCGGCGGCGGTGCCGCCTGACCGTGCCCCCGTGGTCCCGGGATCGTCCGCGATCCGGGATAATCGGTGCATGAGTGAGCGTCCGCGGCTGACCGTGCTCTCCGGCCCTTCGGGGGTCGGCAAGAGCACGGTCGTCGCTCATATGAGGAAGCAGCACCCCGAGGTCTGGCTCTCGGTGTCGGCGACGACCCGCCACCCGAGGCCCGGCGAGCAGAATGGGGTCCAGTACCACTTCGTCGACAACGACGAGTTCGACAAGCTGATCGCCAACGGCGAGCTCCTGGAGTGGGCCGTCTTCGCCGGCAACCGCTACGGCACCCCGCGCGCGGCGGTGCAGGAGAAGCTGGAGCGCGGCGAGCCTGTCCTGCTGGAGATCGACCTGCAGGGCGCCCGCCAGGTGCGCGAGTCGATGCCGGAGGCCCAGCTGGTGTTCCTGGCTCCGCCGAGCTGGGACGAGCTGGTCCGCCGGCTGACCGGCCGGGGCACCGAGCCGCAGGACGTCATCGAGAAGCGGCTGGAGGCCGCCAAGGTCGAGCTGGCGGCGGAGCCGGAGTTCGACACGACTCTTGTCAACACCTCCGTCGAGCAGGTAGCGGCCGAACTGCTAGCCTTGCTCGGTGTAGGCTGACCTGTCTGTCTTTTCCACCCTTTCGGAAGGTTTTCGCGTGTCCTCTTCCATGACCGCGCCCGAGGGCATCATCAACCCGCCGATCGACGAGCTGCTTGAGGCCACCGACTCCAAGTACAGCCTGGTGATCTACGCCGCCAAGCGGGCGCGCCAGATCAACGCGTACTACTCCCAGCTCGGCGAGGGCCTGCTGGAGTACGTCGGCCCGCTGGTCGACACCCACGTGCACGAGAAGCCGCTGTCGATCGCGCTCCGCGAGATCAACGCCGGCATGCTGACCGCCGAGGCGGTCGAGGGCGCCTGATCCGGTCGACCTCGTAACTCTCCGGAAGGGCCTGGCGGAATCGTTTCCGCCGGGCCCTTCGGCGTTGTGCAGCGGACGGGGCCACGGTGCGGGTGATCGTCGCGGGGCCGTAGGGTGTGCACGTCCCTGGAGTGGAGGAGAGCGGGATCATGAGCGCGACTTCGGACCGGACCGGCGCGGACGCCCCGCGCGTCGTCCTCGGCGTCAGCGGCGGCATCGCGGCCTACAAGGCCTGTGAGCTGCTCCGCCGGTTCACCGAGTCCGGCCACCTGGTCACCGTGGTGCCCACCGCCGCCGCGCTGCACTTCGTCGGCGAGGCCACCTGGGCCGCCCTGTCCGGCCGCCCGGCCGCCACCGAGACCTGGGAGAACGTCCACGAGGTGCCGCACGTGCGGATCGGCCAGCAGGCCGACCTCGTCGTCGTCGCCCCCGCCACCGCGGACCTGATCGCCAAGGCCGCCCACGGCCTCGCCGACGACCTCCTCACCAACACCCTGCTCACCGCGCGCTGTCCGGTCGTGATCGCGCCCGCCATGCACACCGAGATGTGGGAGCACCCGGCCACCCGGGAGAACGTCGCCACGCTGCGCCGCCGCGGCGTCATCGTGCTGGAGCCCGCCGTCGGGCGGCTCACCGGCAAGGACACCGGCAAGGGGCGGCTGCCCGAGCCGGCCGCGGTCTTCGAGGCCTGCCGGGCCGTGCTGCGCCGCGGCGGCGCCGTGCCGACCGACCTTGCCGGGCGCCACGTGGTGGTCTCGGCCGGCGGCACCCGGGAGCCGCTGGACCCGGTGCGCTACCTCGGGAACCGCTCCTCCGGCAAGCAGGGCTACGCGCTGGCCGTGACGGCGGCGGCCCGTGGGGCGCGGGTGACGCTGGTCTCGGCCAACGCGGAACTGCCCGATCCGGCGGGGGTGGACGTCGTGCACGTCTCGACCGCGCTGGAGCTGCGCGAGGCCGCGCTGAAGGCGGCGGAGGACGCGGACGCCGTGGTCATGGCCGCGGCGGTGGCCGACTTCCGGCCCGCCGAGTACGTCACCGGCAAGATCAAGAAGGTCGAGGGGGTCGAGCCGGCGCCGGTCGCGCTGGTCCGCAATCCGGACGTCCTGGCCGAGCTGTCCGCCCACCGGACCCGTTCGGGCCAACTGGTCGTGGGTTTCGCGGCGGAGACCGACGACGTGCTCGCGTACGGCCGCGCCAAGCTCGCCCGCAAGGGCTGCGACCTGCTCGTCGTCAACGAGGTCGGCAACGGCAAGGCCTTCGGGACGGACGTCAACGAGGCCGTGGTGCTGGGCTCCGACGGCAGTGAGACGGCCGTTCCGGTGGGCCCCAAGGAGGTGCTCGCGGACGTGGTCTGGGACTTGGTAGTGGAGCGGCTGGAAACGGTCGGCAACCGGACAGAAGGCGCTTGAGTCCGGTCGGAGAGCCACTTGATAACGGTCTCGTTTTCCGGAAGCGGGTGACGTTCGACGGAACCTGACCGTTAGACTCCAGGAATCAAGTCTTTCCGGATGTCCCCGGTCCGCCGGGGGCCTTCAGTCAGCAGCCGCTGCAACCCCAGGGAGCGCTGTGTCTCGCCGCCTGTTCACCTCGGAGTCCGTGACCGAGGGACACCCCGACAAGATCGCTGACCAGATCAGCGACACCATCCTCGACGCTCTCCTGCGGGAGGACCCGACCTCCCGGGTCGCCGTGGAGACGCTCATCACCACCGGCCAGGTGCACGTGGCCGGCGAGGTGACGACGAAGGCGTACGCGCCGATCGCCCAGCTCGTCCGGGACAAGATCCTGGAGATCGGTTACGACAGCTCCAAGAAGGGCTTCGACGGCGCCTCCTGCGGCGTGTCGGTGTCCATCGGTGCTCAGTCGCCCGACATCGCGCAGGGCGTCGACACCGCGTACGAGGCTCGGGTCGAGGGCGATGAGGATGACCTCGACAAGCAGGGTGCCGGCGACCAGGGCCTGATGTTCGGCTACGCGTCGGACGAGACCCCCGAGCTCATGCCGCTGCCGATCACCCTGGCGCACCGCCTGTCGCGCCGCCTGACCGAGGTCCGCAAGAACGGGACCATCCCGTACCTGCGCCCCGACGGCAAGACCCAGGTCACCATCGAGTACGACGGCGACAAGGCCGTCCGCCTCGACACCGTGGTCGTCTCCACGCAGCACGCCTCGGACATCGACCTGGAGTCGCTGCTCACCCCGGACATCCGCGAGTTCGTCGTGGAGCCGGAGCTCAAGGCGCTCGCCGAGCAGGGCATCAAGCTCGTGACCGACGGCTACCGGCTGCTGGTCAACCCGACCGGCCGCTTCGAGATCGGCGGCCCGATGGGCGACGCCGGCCTGACCGGCCGCAAGATCATCATCGACACGTACGGCGGCATGGCCCGCCACGGCGGCGGCGCCTTCTCGGGCAAGGACCCGTCCAAGGTGGACCGCTCGGCCGCGTACGCGATGCGCTGGGTCGCCAAGAACATCGTCGCCGCCGGCCTCGCCCGCCGTGCCGAGGTCCAGGTCGCCTACGCGATCGGCAAGGCCGAGCCGGTCGGCCTGTTCGTCGAGACCTTCGGCACCGAGACCGTCCCGGTCCTCGACATCCAGAAGGCCGTCAGCGAGGTCTTCGACCTGCGCCCCGCCGCGATCATCCGCGACCTCGACCTGCTGCGCCCGATCTACTCGCAGACCGCCGCGTACGGCCACTTCGGCCGTGAGCTGCCGGACTTCACCTGGGAGCGCACCGACCGCGTGGACCAGCTGAAGGCCGCCATCGCCGGCTGATCCGTCCGGATTCCCGGAAGCGGGGGCCCCCCCCCCCCCCGGGGGGGGGCGGGGGCGGGGCCGGCGGGGGGGGGGGGGGGGGGGTTGGTGGGGGGGGTGGGGATCGCAACACCGGGGCGCGGGGGGGGCGCGCCCGCG
>NZ_JBHWGV010000120.1:0-27424 GCF_042732955.1 Kitasatospora sp. NPDC059747
GGGTCAGGACCCACTCGGTGGTCGCCGACAGCGTCTCGTCGGACGCCAGGATCCGGCCGTGCAGGTCGCGCAGGCCGGGACCGGCACCGACGCCCAGTTCGTCGCGCAGCCGTCGGTCCGCCGCCCGGTACGCCGCGAGGGCGTCGGCCTGGCGGCCGGAGCGGAACAGCGCGAGCATCAGCAGCTCCGAGAGCCGCTCGCGCAGCGGGTGCTCCTCGACGAGGGCCGCGAGCTCGGCCACCGACTCGGCGCACCGGCCGCCCTCGACCTCCGCCTCCAGGCACAGCTCCAGGACGGCGAGCCGCCGCTCCTCCCACTCCCTGCGCTGGCGCTGCGCGTACGGCCCGGGCAGCCCGGGCATCGGCTCGCCGCGCCACAGCGCGAGCGCGCCCCGCAGCGCGGCGGCGGCGTCGGCGTTCCGGCCGTCGGCCCGCCGGGCCCGGCCCTCGGCCAGCAGCTCGTCGCACCGCACGGTGTCCAGGCCGCCGCTGCCGACGGCCAACAGGTACCCGCCGCCGACCGACGTGAGCGCCTCGGCCCCGAGCACCCGCCGCAGCCGGTGCACGTACGTGCGGACGACACCCGTCGCCCTGGCCGGCGGCTCGTCACCCCACAGGTCGTCGATCAGCTGCGCCCCCGACACGTGCCGGCCCGCCCGGAACAGCAGCGCCAGCAGCATGCTCTGCTGCTGCGGCGAACCGAGCGGCACCTCCGCCCCGTCCCGCCAACAGCGCAGCGGCCCGAGCACCGCGAACCGCAGCCCGCCCGAACTCCCGCCCTCGCCGACCAACCGACATCCCCTCCACCCCGCCGACAATCCCCCAGCGGCATGATACCGACCGGTATTCCCCCTGGTCAGACATCCTGCCGAGTCCCTGACGACGATCCGGGCCATGAGCCGTCAAATGGGTACGGACAGGACGGAGTGCACACCTCCACCACGGACCACAGCACCGCGGACACCTCCGGCACCGTCCTCGGCGATGGCGCCCGCACCGTCCGCCCGCTCGGCGAGCTCGAAGAAAGTCGAGGAAATCCTCCTCCGCCTGTCACAAACCTCCTCCGGGCCGGGTCGGGTCAGTGAAGGCGCCGAACACGGCCCGTACAGCCCGGGAGGAACACGACGATGGAGAAGACGATGGAGAGCACGCCGGTGGAGCCGCGACCGATCACCGCCGAGGTCCCGCTGCGGCCGCGCCTGGCGACGGATCCCGGGGTACTCGTGCCCGAGCTGGCGGAGGTGTCGGCGGCGCTGTTCAGGGCCACCGGCAACCGGTCGGTGCCGCGGACGACGATCAGCCTGGTGCAGCTGCGCGCCGGGCAGATCGTCGGCAGCACCTACCTGACCGTGCTGCACACGGGATTCCTGCGCAAGGCCGGGGAGACGGAGGAGCGGATCGACTCGGTGGCGGCCTGGTGGGACTCGCCGTACTTCACCCCGGCCGAGCGGGCCGCGCTCGCGCTGGTGGAGGCGGTGCTCCAGCCTGCCACGCGGGGCCGTGAGCGGGTGCCGGACGAGCTGTACGCCGAGGCGGCCGCCCACTACGACGAGAAGGCGCTCACGACGCTGACGCTGGCGATCGGGCAGGTCAACTTCTTCGTGGCGATCGCCCTGGTCGCCAAGCCCGTCCCCGGGCGGTCGTTCTCCGAGCCCTGGGCGTGACGGCTCCCGGCCCGATCCGAAGGACACGCCCTACCGGAGCACCAGGTCGGGCGTGCCGCGGACCGCGTACACCGGGAGGCGGGCGGCGGCCAGGACGGCCGGGGGGAGGCTGAGGCCGAAGTGGCGTTCCACGGCGCCGAGGGTGCGGCGGTGGACGGCGGGCAGGGGCTCGCCGGGGAGTGTGGCGCGGGTGATGCCGTCGGGGTGGAGGACGCCGGCGGCGACGAGGACGGGGAGCAGGAGGTCCGGTTGGCTGCCCCAGCGCCAGCGCTCCTCGGCGAGGCCGAACCCGCACAGGACGGCGCCGTCGCGGGCGTAGTCGAGCAGGGCCGGCGGGTGTTCGGCCATGGGGCGGTAGTGGACGACCTCGACGCCGTCGCGCGCTATCTCGGTGAGCAGGTCGGCACCGGTGGAGTCGCCGTACTCGATCGCGAAGGACCAGCCGCCGCAGACCCCGACGCGGACCACGCCGTCGCCGTCCTCGCCGGGGCGGTAGGTCTCGATGTCGAGGTCCCACACCTCGGCGCCGCTGACCGGACCGGCGACGCCTCGCACGTCCGCGCCCATCCGCCGGGCCACCTCCTCCGGCGGGATCCCGCGCGCGAACAGGACGCCGCTGAGCCGGTCGTCGCCCTCGGCGAGCCACCGGATGCCGTCGCTCATGACGCCCTCCCCCCGTTCGCACCGACCCGCCCTGGTCGGGCTTCCGGACGGCACCCTAGCGCGCCCCACCGACAATGGGACCTCCCCGGGGGCGACGGGGCCCGCAGGGGCGGAACGGCACGGCTCCCGCGCCGGGTTGACCGGTGCGGGAGCCGCCGACGGCAGCCACGCCTACGGCAGCTTCACCGCGCCCTTGAGCGCGTCGACGGCCCCGAAGACCATCGCACTCGCGCTGCCCAGCATGCCGAACAGCGGGGCGCCGGCCTGCGCGAGAGGAGCGGCGGGGGCGGCGGGCACGGCTGCGGGCCCGGCGGCGGCGGGGGCGGTGGCAGTGGCGGCGCCGGCCACCGGGGCGGTGGCGGCGAGGAGCGCGGAGGCTCCGAGGAGGACGGCGACGGTGCGGCGCATGGGGTTCCTTCCGGTCCGAACGGCGAGTTGCGGCTCCGACGGTAGGGCGCGCCCGCCCGCGCCTCCGGCCGTTCCACGACAGCTCACCCGGTCGAGTGATCCCGGTGTTCGGGCCCGGGAGGGCCGGGCCTGTCAGCGGTCGGCGCGCACCCACGTCCGCGTGAGGGCGCACCGCGCGGCCCGGGGGCGCCGCCGCGGCGCGTGCCGGACGGGCCGCACACCCCCCGAAAGGGTCAACCCGATCACGGCCGCCACCCGAACGGCCGATACCCCGAGTGGTACGGGCGCGAAGCGCGCGCCCGCCGCCCTTCGGGAGGACACGGCATGAAGCTTCGGGCGATCGCGCCGGCCGCGGGCCTGTTGACGGTCGCGCTCGCCGCCGCCGGCACGGGCTGGGTCGCGGAGGCCGACCCCGCCACCGACAACGCGCCCGCACGGGACAGCACCGTCCGGTCGGTCGAGGGGTACCAGCTGGTGCGGCTCGACAACGCGAACGTGCCCAACTTCCAGCGGCGGACGGTCTCCTGCCCGGCCGGTGAGAAGGCGCTCGGCGGCGGCGCGGAGGCCCGCGGCGACGAGGCGGTCCTGATCGGCAGCTTCCCGGCCGACGACGGCAGCGGCTGGATCGGCCTCGGCCGCCGACCGGGTGCGGGTGACGTCGGCATCAGCGTCTTCGTGATCTGCGCCAAGGCCTGACCGCCCCTCCACAGACACAGGGGTGGAGCCGGGCGCTCGGCTCCACCCCTGTCCGGGAACCGTCAGGCCGCGGCGTCCGGGGTCTTCCCGTCCTGCGCCTGCTGCGAGCGCGCGGCGAACATCCGGGTGATCCGGTTGACCACCTCGACGTTCGGGGCGGACGGGTTCTCCGGGCAGTAGGAGATCCTCAGGACGTTGCTGCCGGACTTGACGAGGAGTTCCACGCACTGGCCCTCCATGAAGACCGAGGACCGCTCGCCGGCCTTCGGAGCGGCCATCGGCGGCTTCTCGGGCAGGCCGTCACTGATGCCGTAGGCGACGTCGTACATCTTGTCGCCCCACTCCGGGCTGGGGCCCGCCATGAGCTGGAACTCCACCTGGGTCTTGCCGTCGTCGGCGTGGAAGCGCGAGTCGCCCCTCCCGACTATCTGCTCGCACAGGCTCACCTGTGCGGGCGGGACGCCGTCGCCGCCGCAGTCGCCCTTGGGCACCGCGGAAGGCGCCTTCTCCTGGGTCCAGCCGTCCGGCACGGCGTGCAGGTCGGGCATGACGGCCTTCACCTGGTCCAGGTTGGCCAGCGGCTTCGGACCGTCCGGGCCGGTGCCGAGGTAGAGACCGAGCCCGGTCAGCGTGCCGATCACACCGAGCACGACGACCCCGCCGGTCACCGCCCAGGCGCGGCTGCGCCGGGCGGACGTCCCCTGGACCGTTCCGGGGCTGTACGCGGGCCAGTTGGCGTCGCCGCCGCCCTGCCACGCCGGAGCCGCCTGGGGCATCGGAGCCCCGGCCATGGGCGGCGGCGCGGTCATGGCGACGGAGAGCCGGGCGCGCAGGTTGGCCGCCAGGCCCGGGTCGCCGGCGAGCAGTTGGCCCACCGCGAGCGCCAGGTCCCACTGGGCCTGCTGGTCGCCGGGACGGGCCTCCACCCGCCCGAGGGCGTGCGCCCACTGCGGCCACTGCCGCAGCGACTCCCGCACGCGCGCGAGCGCCTCGCCGCCGAGCGCGGCCCCTGCCGCGCCGACCGTGTGCGACGCGGTCTGCACCAGCGCCTCGACCACCATGGCGACGAGATCGGACCCGTCCCCCGCTGTCATCGAACCCCCCGATCGGAAAAGAAGACGGTGACACTCTGACACCAACCGAGCGATCATGCACAATTCCGCCCCGACGGAGACCGAACCGCAATGCCGCAGGCCGGGACAGGGCGCCGTCGCCCGAATATCGTCGCGGACGGTTACCCGGGACGGGCCGGCTCGTTCTCCAGCCGGAAGCCCCGCACGCCGAAGCCGCACCGCCGCACCGCACCGCCGCACCACCCGCACCGCACAGCCACACCGCACCACCCGTACCCCCGCACCGCCCCCCCCCCACACACCGCACCACCCGTACCCCCGCACCGCCCCCGCACCACCCCCCCCCCGCCTCCGCCCCGCCCCACCGCCGAAACCGACCGAGAAAAAACGATTCTGCTCCCCTGAAGACAGCCCGAGACGCCCCGAGACGCCCCGGAACACCCCGGGGAAGAGAACAGGAAGAGCCCATGAGCGAGCACGACTTGCCCGGCGCCCCGCAGGAGAACGCCTGCGCCGGCGACGAGTTGGCGCTGTACATCGACCTGGAGGCGGTCGCCTGCCCCGGCCTCCTCGTCTCCCTGCCCGCCCGGCTGCGCTACCGCCGCGAGGACCCCTACGCGGTGAGCCTCGACACCCACATCGACCTCGACGAGCCGATCACCTGGATCTTCGCCCGCGAACTCCTCGCCACCGGCCTCACCGGCTGGGCCGGCCTCGGCGACGTCACCGTCCACCGCGGCACCGGGCCCGCCGCCGCGACGCTCTTCATCGCGCTCAGCGCCGACGACACGACGGCCGTCCTGCGCGCGCCCGCCGCCCTCGTCCAGACCTTCCTCACCGCGACCGAGCACGTCGTGCCGTACGGCACCGAGACGGTCCACCTCGACGTCGACGACCTGATCCTGCGCCTGTTCGAGACCGAGGAGCCGCCGCTCATCTGACGGACCCCGCCGTCCGGATGCCGGAACGCCGGGTCCGCCGGGTCCCCCGCGAGGCAGGATGGCGGTCGAAAATCAACATTTTGTGGAAGGCGCTGCCGTCCACCGCCCTTCACCCGGAGCTCCCGCATGCCCAGACCCCCGTCCGCCGCCACCGCCAGGCCGCATCCGCTGCACGTGCTGAGGGCCACCGCCTTCGCCATCGCGGCCCTGCTCCTCCTGGTCGGGACCGGGGTCCTGCTGCACCAGCCGCTGCTCATCCCGCCGCTGGCCGCCAGCGCCGCGCTCGTCCACGGCGCGCCCGGGCTGCCGATCTCGCAGCCCCGCAACCTCGTCGGCGGCCAGCTGGTCTCCGCGCTGATCGGGTACGCCACGCTCGCCGTCACCGGCAGCAACGGGTGGGGCGCCGCGGTGGCCGCCGGGATCTCGCTCGGCGTGATGCTGCTCACGCACCTCTCGCACTCGCCGGCCGCCGCCACCGCCGTCATCGTGGTGCTCCAGGCGCCGCACCCGCTGCCGTTCCTGCCGCTGCTCGCGCTGGCCACCGTCCTGCTGGTCGCGATCGGCCTGCTCCCGGGCCGGATCGGCGGCCACCCGGTGCGCTACCCCGTCGCCTGGTGGGCCGTTCCCCGGTGAGCCGCCGGGCCCGGAGGGCGGGCCTCAGGCGCCCACGTACGCCGCGAGGTGCTCCCCGGTGACGGTGTGCCGCTTGGCCACCAGCTCGGCCGGGGTGCCCTCGAAGACGACCCGCCCGCCGTCGTGGCCGGCGCCCGGACCGAGGTCGACGATCCAGTCCGCGTGCGCCATGACCGCCTGGTGGTGCTCGACGACGATGACCGACTTGCCCGCGTCGACCAGGCGGTCGAGCAGGCCGAGCAGTTGCTCGACATCGGCCAGGTGCAGGCCGGTCGTCGGCTCGTCGAGGACGTAGACGCCGCCCTTGTCGCCCATGTGCGTCGCGAGCTTGAGGCGCTGGCGCTCGCCGCCGGACAGCGTGGTGAGCGGCTGGCCGAGGCTCAGGTAGCCGAGGCCGACGTCCACGAGCCGGCTCACGATCGCGTGCGCGGCCGGGATGCGGGCCTCGCCCTCGCGGAAGAACTGCTCGGCCTCGGTCACCGGCATCGCCAGCACCTCGCTGATGTCGCGCCCGCCGAGGCGGTACTCCAGCACCGACGCCTGGTAGCGCTTGCCCTCGCAGTCCTCGCAGACGCTCGCCACGCCGGCCATCATCGCCAGGTCCGTGTAGACCACGCCCGCGCCGTTGCAGGTCGGGCACGCGCCCTCGGAGTTGGCGCTGAACAGGGCCGGCTTCACGCCGTTGGCCTTGGCGAAGGCCTTGCGGACCGGTTCCAGCAGACCGGTGTACGTCGCCGGGTTGCTGCGCCGGGAGCCGCGGATCGCGCCCTGGTCGACGGAGATCACGCCCTCGCCCGGCGCCCCCGACGATCGTGGCAGCGAGCCGTGCACGAGCGAGCTCTTGCCGGAGCCGGCCACGCCCGTGACGACGGCGAGCACCCCGAGCGGGATGTCCACGTCGACGTTCCGCAGGTTGTGGGTGGAGGCGCCGCGGATCGCCAGCTTCCCGGTCGGCGTGCGCACCGTCTCCTTGACCCTCGCCCGGTCGTCGAGGTGGCGTCCGGTGATCGTGCCGCCCGCCCGCAGGCCCTCGACCGTCCCCTCGAAGCAGACCGTGCCGCCGCCGCTGCCCGCGCCCGGACCGAGGTCGACGACGTGGTCGGCGATCGCGATCGTCTCCGGCTTGTGCTCGACGACGAGCACCGTGTTGCCCTTGTCGCGCAGCCGCAGCAGCAGCCCGTTCATCCGCTGGATGTCGTGCGGGTGCAGGCCCACGGTGGGCTCGTCGAAGACGTACGTGACGTCGGTGAGCGAGGAGCCGAGGTGGCGGACCATCTTGACGCGCTGCGCCTCGCCACCGGACAGCGTCCCGGAGGGGCGGTCGAGCGAGAGGTAGCCGAGACCGATCTCGACGAACGAGTCGAGCGCCTCCCCGAGGCTCGTGAGCAGCGGCGCCACCGAGGGCTCGTCGAGCCCGCGCACCCACGCGGCCAGGTCGCTGATCTGCATGGCGCACGCGTCGGCGATGCTGGTCTTCCCGATCCTCGACGAGCGGGCCGCCTCGGTCAGCCGGGTGCCGTCGCAGTCGGGGCAGGTGCTGAAGGCGACCGCGCGGTCCACGAAGGCCCGGATGTGCGGCTGCATCGCCTCCTTGTCCTTGGCGAGGTAGGACTTCTGGATCCGCGGGATCAGGCCCTCGTAGGTCATGTTGATGCCCGCGATCTTCATCCGGACCGGCTCGCGGTACAGGAAGTCGTGCAGTTCCTTCTTGGTGTATTTGCGGATCGGCTTGTCCGGGTCGTAGAAGCCGGACTCGCTGTAGAGCCGGTAGTTCCAGCCGCCCGGCGTGTAGCCGGGGATGGTGAGCGCGCCCTCGGCGAGCGACTTGGCGTCGTCGAAGAGCTGGGCGAGGTCGATGTCGGAGACGCTCCCGCGGCCCTCGCAGTGCGGGCACATGCCGCCCGTGATGCTGAACGAACGGCGCTCCTTCACGGTCCTGCCGCCGCGCTCCACGGTGACGGCGCCGGCACCGCTGACCGAGGGGACGTTGAACGAGTACGCCTTGGGCGAGCCGATGTGCGGCTCGCCGAGCCGGCTGAACAGGATGCGCAGCATCGCGTTGGCGTCGGTCGCGGTGCCGACGGTGGAGCGCGGGTCGGCGCCCATCCGCTGCTGGTCGACGATGATCGCGGTGGTCAGCCCGTCGAGGACGTCGACGTCGGGGCGTGACAGCGACGGCATGAAGCCCTGGACGAAGGCGCTGTAGGTCTCGTTGATCAGCCGCTGCGACTCGGCGGCGATGGTGTCGAACACCAGCGAGCTCTTGCCCGAGCCGGAGACACCGGTGAACACCGTCAGCCGGCGCTTGGGGATCTCGACGCTGACGTCCTTGAGGTTGTTCTCGCGCGCGCCGAGCACGCGGATCATGTCGTGGCTGTCGGCGTCGTGCGGCACCGGCGCGGGCGCGCCCGTCCTCTTGGCCATGGTCGTCGTCTCTCCGGTTCTGTGCGGGCGGGCCCGCCCGGTGCGGTCGTTCCATCCAACCGCACCGGGCGGGCGGGGGCGCGGCGCTCGGCTTCCCGAGCCGCGGCTACGCGAGCTCGTTGATGCGGATCAGGTTGCCCGCCGGGTCGCGGAAGGCGCAGTCGCGGACGCCGTAGGGCTGCTTCGTCGGCTCCTGGACGAGCTCGGCTCCGCCGGCCGCCAGTCGGTCGAAGACGCCGTCGAGGTCGGCGGAGGCGAGGGTGAGACGGGCGTAGGTGCCCTTGGCCATCATCTCGGTGACGGTGCGGCGCTCGTCCTCCGTGACGCCGGGGTCCATGGCCGGGGGCTCCAGGACGACGGACGTGCCGGGGCTGCCGGCCGGACCGAGGGTGATCCAGCGCATCCTGCCCTGGCCGACGTCGTTGCGGACCTCGAAGCCGAGCAGGTCGCGGTAGAACGCGAGGGAGGCGTCGGGGTCGGTGTGGGGGAGGAAGGTCCAGTGGATGCTGAGGTCGTTGGTCTCCATGTCCACGAGGCTAGGCGCGGGCCCTGGGCCGGGGCTTCTCGAATCCTGACCGGTCTCGCACGCACCTCGGCCGGAGCGGTAAGCGATCGGTAAGAGGCCGCTGCCTACGGTCGAAACACACACCCGCATGGGGGGACGGCCGGGTCCGCGCAGGGGACGGACCCGGCCGCGGGTGTGTACTCGTCGCGGACGGTTCACCCGTCGTGCGAGAGCGCGTCCGCGTCGCCGTTCGCCGGTCCCTCGCCCAGCTCCCGGGCCTCGCGCCGCACCCGCTCGGCGGGCGCGTCCAGCCCCGCCGCCTCGTACGCGCGCCCGAGCGCCCGCAGCGCCTCGGCGAGGAACGAGCGCCAGCCCCGGGCCCGCCAGAACAGGACGGACTCCTCCAGGTGCGCGACGGCCGCGTCGTGCCGCCCCTCCGCGAGGTCCAACTCGCCCAGGATGCCCAGGGCCTGGGCGAGGTGGTGGCCCAGCTCGAAGCGCCGCGCGATGGCCAGCGCCGCCTCCGCCGTCTCCCTCGCGCGGGCGTCGCCGGTCGCCGCGTGGAGCGTGGCCAGGTAGAGCAGGGAGAACGCCTCCGCGTAGCCGTCGCCGAGCGAGCGGGCCATCGCGAGCGAGCTCGTCAGCAGGTTGCGCCCGTGCTCGACGTCGCCGGCGCGGCCGTGGGCGGCGCCGAGGAACTGGATCGCGGTGGCCTCGAAGCGGACGTTGCCGATCATGCGCGCCAGGCGCAGCGTCTCGGTGAGGTGCTCGATGGTGCGGGCGAGGTCCGTCTCGCCGTGGGCGACGGCGATGATCTGGTGCGCCTTGGCCACCCCGCCGGGGTGGTCGTGGGCGGCGGCGAGGTCCAGTGCGCGGCGGGCGGCGTCCAGCGCGTCACGGGCGCGCCCCTGGGCGACCAGGCTCCAGGCGAGCAGGACGAGGGCGTCGGCGGCGCCGCGCGGCTCGCCGACCTGCTCGAACAGGTCGAGCAGCTGCCGCGCGCGGCCGTCCAGGGCGACCATCGTCTCGGTGCCGTCGGCGGGCGTCGCCCAGGTGGTGACCTCGACCAGGCCGCGGGTGAGCACGGCCGTGCCGACGAGGTCGCCGGCCGCCTTGCAGGCCTGGAGGACGACGAGGTTGGTGGTGCGCCAGTCGTCGTAGAGGCCGCGGACGTCGCAGTACTTCTCCTGGCAGGCGGCGAGGTCCCAGGCGGTCGGGACGAGGCGCAGCGCGGCGGCCTGGCGGGCGCAGGCGTTGAGGGCGGGCTGCTCGACGTCGAACCAGGCGAGCGGGTCGTCGAGCAGCCGGGCGGCGGGGCCGTCGGGCAGCGGGCGGCGCGGGGCGGGGCCGTGGATGGCGGCGAAGCAGGGGCCCGGTACCTGGTCGGCGGCCTGTTCGGCGAGCCAGAGCCAGGCGCCGAAGGCCCGTTCGAGGGCGTCGGCGCGGTCGGCGGGGGTGTCGGTGGCGTGGGCGTGCTCGCGGGCGTAGAGCCGGACGAGGTCGTGGAAGCGGTAGCGCAGGTGGGGTTCGGTGCCGGTCTCCTGGAGGAGCTGGGCGTCGATGAGCTCCTCCAGCTGCCGCTCGGCCTCCTCCAGCGGGACGTCGGCGAGCGCGGCGGCGGCCCAGGGGGCGAAGTCGGCCGCGTCGAGCAGGCCGAGCAGGCGGAAGGTGCGGCGGGTCGGCTCGGACAGCCGGGTGTAGCCGACGGCGAAGCCCGCGCGAACGGCGAGGTCGCCGGCCGCGAGCTCGTCGAGGCGGCGGCGCTCGTCGCGCAGCAGCTCGGCGAGGCGGGCGAGGCTCCAGCGCGGGCGCGCGGCCAGGCGGGCGCCGGCGATGCGGACGGCGAGCGGCATGCCGCCGCACAGGTCGGCGATCTGGCCGGCGGCGACGGGTTCGGCGGCGACCCTGGCGTCGCCGACGATGTGGCGCAGCAGCGTCTCGGCGTGGGCGGGGCCGAACCCGCCGAGGTCGACGAGCCGGGCGCCGGGCAGGGCGGTGAGGACGGCGCGGCTGGTGACGAGGGCGTTGCTGTGCTGCTGTTCGGTGGTGCTTCCGGGCAGCAGGGGCCTGAGCTGGGCCTCCCCGGCGGCGTTGTCCAGGACGACGAGCACCCGGCGGCCGGCGAGCAGGGTGCGGTAGAGGGCGGCGCGTTCGTCGAGGGACTCGGGGATCTCCCGGGCGTCGGCGCCGAGGGCGCGCAGGAAGGCGGCGAGGACGCGGGCCGGGTCGGCCGGTTCGTCGTCGGCTCCGCGCAGGTCGGCGTAGAGCCGGCCGTCGGGGTAGTCGGCGGCGGCGCGGTGGGCGGCGTGGACGGCCAGGGCGGTCTTGCCGATGCCGCCCATGCCCGAGACCACCGGCACGCGGCCGTCGGCGAGGGAGGTGAGGACGAGCCGCAGGTGCTCCTCGCGGCCGGTGAAGTCCGGGAGGTCGGACGGGAGTTGGCTCGGCGCGTGGACCGGTCGGGCGCCGTCGTGGTCGCGGGCCAGCAGGGCGAGGAAGACGCTCTGGACCTGCTCGCCCGGCTCGATCCCGAGCTCCTCGGCCAGCCGCCGGCGCAGCGTCTGGAAGCGGCGCAGCGCCTCGGCGGGGCGGCCGTCGGCGGCGAGCAGTTCGAGGAGGGCGGCCTGCACGGGCTCGTCGAAGGGGTACTCCTCGGCGAGCGCCGTCACGGCCGGGAGGGCGCAGCCGGGGGCGGCGGTGCCGGCGAGGGCGAGGGCGGTGGAGCGGACGGTCTCCTCGACCGCCGTCACCAGCGGGTCCTCGCGGTTGACCCGGTCCAGCCCGGCCAGCACCGGGCCGCGGCGCAGGTCGAGCGCGGCGGCCCGGTCCCCGTCGGCGGCCAGCAGCCGGAAGCGCCCGAGGTCGACGGCCTCCGGGCGGACGGCGAGCCGGTAGCCCTCGCCGTCGGAGTCCAGCACCACGGCGTCGTCCCCGAAGGTCCCGAGCCACCCGCGCAGCCGGGACACCCCGGTGTGCACGGCGCCGCGCCCGACCCGGTCGGCCTGCCCGGCCCACACGAGCTCCAGCAGCCGCCCGGCCGACAGCCGCTCGCCCTCGGCGAGCAGCAGCGCCCCCAGCAGCCCGCGCAGCACCCCCGCCCGGGGCAGCGCCTGCGGCTCCGCGTCCACGGCGACCACCAGCGGACCCAGCACCCCGAACGTCATGCCCATCGGCTCCAGCCCCTCACGCTCACGCCCCGTGCAGCCCCCGCCCACGTGATCATGACACTGGTGCGGACACCGAGCAACGGGCCCGGCCACCGTATCGGCCCGACCGGTTCAGAGGCAGGTCCAGCAGTACAGCCGCTCGTCGGCCGCCCGGGCGCGCCGCGCGAGCCCGGCCAGTTCGCCGACCACCGGGCACAGGCTCTCGGCGGAGGCGCCGTGCAGTTCCTCCGCCTGCGCCCAGCGGGCGGCGACCGCCGGGACGTCGGCGTCCGGCACCGCGGCGAGGGTGTCGCGGGTGTCGGTGTCGAGCTCGAACACCCACGGGCCCGTCATCCACGGATCGTCCTCGTCCACGGGCCCCTCCGGTCCGGGCGGCGGAGTGGTCGGCCACACCGGCGTCTCGCCCACCAGGCCGACGGCCCACGGCACTTGGCGGACGGCGGCGACCAGCTGCCCCAGCACGACGACCGGATCCAGCCCCTTGGCCTCGACCCCGTCGAAGGCCCGTCGCGGCCCGAGGAGCGGCGATCCCCCGTCGGCCGCCTCCAGCTCCCGCCGGACCACCGCCGCGTCCGCCGCACGGAAGTAGTCGGTCAACACACCCATCGTCCTCGCCCTCCCGCGACGTCTTGCGCTCCGCAGGGAAGTAGACCAGACCCCACCGACAGCCCTACCGGGCCGACCGCGGACCCGCCGCTCCTCGGAGAAACCGGCCGGGACGGGCGTGGCCGCGCGCCACAGCAGGCCCGGGTCGGGCGCGTACTCGGTGGAGTGCGCCAGCGGATGGAGCCGCCGGTGGCCGGGGACGGGAATCTCGGTCAACCGGCCATCCCGGATCATCCAGAGCCCGAAGCAGTCGTCCTCCTCGTCACGGATCAGCACCTGGACGCTCTCCGGCGCCTTCCACGGCAGCGACTCAAAGTGACGCAGCACTCCCGTCCGCTGCCCCATCCGGTCGAACTCGGCGACCCACGCCTCGACAGAAGGTGGGCAGCGGCGCGAAGCAGCCGCACCAACTGCGGGAGTCGTCCGGCCGACACAGCGGCGCCATCGCCTCGCCGTCCCACGGGGCCAGCACGAGGACCTGCGCGATTCTGGTCATGCGGCAGTATCAGCGCACAACACACCTGCGGAGCAACCGAATTCGAGCGGAAGCGGGGGACGAAGCACAAGAAGTCGGCCCGCCCGACTTCCCGCGCTCATGGGCTTCGTCGGCTTCCCAGCCCCTCGCCAACCGTGCAGGAGGTGAGGGGCTGGGCGCTGCGTTCAGGAACGGGCCTGCTCGATCGCCTCGAAGATGTCCGCGTCGGTCTCCTGCTGCCAGGACGGCAGGTCGACCCAGTCGGCGACATAGCCCGGCTTCGGGTTCTCAATGTGCTTGTGGATCTGGGCGATCCAGCACGTCGCGACGAAACGGCCCTTCTGCTCCCGGGTCAGCTTGGACGTGTTCCCGCCGCTCACGCTGATGAAGTCACGGACCTGGCCGAACACGGCGGCGGCGCACTCGCGCTCCCACTCGGGGGTCTCGTCCCACGGGGCGACGTAACCGGCCTTCGGTTCGCCCGGGTAGTGCTTGGACACGCCCGCGATCCACGCCTCGCGGAAGATTCGTCCGTCAGCCGACATGCGTCACTCCTTCGTCAGACGGCGCCGTCAAGCGCCGAGATCTGCTGATGCAGTGCTGAAGCCCGCCTATCGGCCATGAGCGGGAGGAGGCGGCGCCAAGACGCGCTTGCGCGCCTGGCGGGCGTTTCCCTCGGCCAGGTAGGCGTTCCAGGCGCCGGTGTCGGTGGGTGCGGGCCTCACGTTGTGCGCACCACGGGGCGGAGGAGGTCGAGGACGTGAGTCCAGTCGTAATTGTCGTGGCCGCCACCGGACTTGGGCTTGTGGGGCACATAGTTGCCGAGCAGGACGCCCATAGACCCCAGCCGGCCCAGGCTCTCCGCGTACGCAGGGTGAGCGGCCTGGGCGGAATTGACGTAGGGCTGCACCGCCACGGGAATCCCAAGCCCGTACGCCTCGCACAGGATGCCGAGGGCGAGGGTGTCGGAGATGCCGGCGGCCCACTTGTTGAGGGTGTTGAACGTGGCGGGGGCCACCGCGATGGCATCGGCCGGCGGCAGCGGCTGTGGGACGCTCGGCGTGCGCCACGCGGAGCGGACCGGGTAGCCGGTCTGGGCTTCGATAGCTTCCCGGTCTATGAAGCCGAGCCCGTTAGGGGTCGCGATCACTCCCACTCCCCAACCCTCGGCATGGGCAGCGGTGATCAGCTCGCCGACCCCGTCGGCGATGCCCGAGGCGCACACGACGATGTAGAGGAACGGCTCGCGGTGCTCGACCACTTCACGCTCCCGGGTCCGTGGTGGCCATCAGGCTCGACGGCTTTCGTCGGTCTTCAGCCCGCCGATCGGCGCCCACTCGTGTTCCAGGATCGAGTAGGTGATCGAGTCGCGCCATGCGCCGTGGACAAAGACGTGATCACGGATTCGGCCGTCCTCCGTCATCCCGGCGCGCAGCAGGGTGCGGGCAGAGGCCTCGTTGAGGGGCGCGCGGGCCGCCCAGATGCGGTGCAGGCCGAGGACGTTGAAGCCGAGGGCGCACAGCAGGTGGACGGTCTCGGTGCCGAGGCCCTTGCCCCACTCGGCAGGGTGGAGGGCGAAGCCGATGGTGGCGGCCTGCTGCGGCTCGGTCGCAAGACGCGCGTAGCCGATCAGCCGGTGCTCGTCGCGATGGGTGACGGCGAGGCAGTACTCGATGCGTGGGACGGCGCTCGCCGAGTCGATGGACCTGGTGGTGATCGCCTCGACCTGGTCACGGGTGCGGGGTTCGAAACTGAGGTGCTTGGTGGACTCGGGGTCTCCGTAGATGGCCAAGAGGTCGTCGGTGTCGCCGGGTTCGACTTCGCGCAGTGCCAGACGAGGGCCGGCCAGATGGAGTGGGGTCATGGCTGCGGAGCCTAGCCGCCGGTTCACCGGACGAGGACCGAGGTCGGGGTGGCGGTGAATGCCTCGATCTCTTGCCTCAGGTCGACGCCGACGATGCCGTTTCGGCGGGCACCGGCGTTCAGCGCGGCGTGGACTCGCTGAGCACTACTGACGATGCCGAAGTTCCGTTGCTCGATGGGGAGGTCGAGCACTGGGCGCACAGCCTCGGCTGCGCCCTCGACTTCACCGCGGGCGATGCGGGCGAGGGCGAGGTCGGTCTGCGCGCCGGCCTCGTCGCCGAATGCCCACTCCTCCTCGGAAGCGTCCTGGTAGGCGGCGACGGCGGTTACGGACTGGGTCTCGCCGAGGACGGCGTCCTCGCCGAGTTGCACGGTGGCCTCGGCGACGTAGTAGAGCTGGCGGGGCACCGGAAAGGTCATGATGCCGCCGAAGTCGTCGAGATCGTCAAGTTCGACGGCATCGCGGGCGTTCTCGGCCTGCCGGATGGCGGTGCGGGTGGCCTCGCCGTCTCCGAGGAGGGAATGGGCGCGGGCGGAGAGACAGGCCAGCCAGATACTGGTGGTGCCGCGAACGTCGCCCGCCGCGTTCTGACCGAGGGCGGCGTAGTCGACGGCCTCGCCGGGACGACCCGCCCAGTAGGAGATGAGCGACTGGAGCGAGCGGACCCAGGCGCGCATGGCGTGGTGATCGGCGTTGTCGGCGCACACGAAGGCGGTGCGAGCCTGCATCATCGCGGCGCTCGGGTTGCCCAGGTCGTGGCTGGCCTTGGCCAGCATGCCGGAGGTGATACTGGCCAGCAGGTACAGCTCGCGGGCCTGCGCGGGCTTGGCCCGGCCGTGCTCGAGGAGTTGGAAGGTGAGGTCCTGGACCTCGACCAGATCTCCGAGCAGGGCCGGCAGTGCCAGCTTCGGGTACGCGACGGTAAGGCGCCGCACCTCGTCGTGGATCTGCCCCAGGGTCTCCGGGCCGATGCTGCTGCCCTCCGCCATCGCGGCGAACCGAAGTGCACGACGAGCCGCCATCACGACCTGCCTTTCCATTTCCGTGGTGCCCGCATCGGAGCGGGTCTCGCTGTTGGGCGGGCCTCCGGCAAGTGGCGCCGTTGCCTTCTCGGGCGGGAGGCAGGCAGGCCCCAGTCGTGACGGCGGGACGGCGAGGGTGCCGGCGGTTGCGGGCGCGACCGCAGAGCCGGTTGGTGCGGGAGCGAGGAGCTGGTCGACACAGACGCCGAACATGGCCTCCAGCACTCGGCATTGGTCCGGGTAGGGGCGGGTTTTCACCGCGCCTCCGTACCAGCGCTCGAACTGCCGCTTGGAGACCGACAGGCCACGAAGTCTGGGGTCGTTCTCCTGCTCGGCGACCGAGTTCGCCATCGCCTCGAACCGGAGTCGGAAGGTCTCATAGACCTGCCAGTGTCGTTGCAGCGTCAAGACCCGTAAGAGTGTCGGGGTTTCAGCCACTGCGGATCCTCTCCGTCCCCATTCGTCTGTTCTGACGATAGCCGTGGTCAGTGGACGGGAAACCCCGTTCGGAGGTGCGACAGGGTGAGATGACGGCAGCCATGACGGTGGTCATGACGCATGACGTCGTCGGCCACGTAGCGAGCCCCCGGTGATGACGTCGTCATGGCGGTGGCGACGTCGTATCCATGCCTACCTGGTGGCCAACATGCTGAACTCGACTTCGCATTCCGTGTGCAGTCGACAGCGAAGCGTGACGTTTGGTGGCTTGCCGTGTCAGCCGCAAGCCCGGTCCAGGGCCAGGAGAAGGAACCGATGTACGACACCACGGCTGGACACACTGCGGAGAACCGTCGCCTGGCGGATAACGGGATGAGCGCGACCGCCGAAGACGGCCCCGCCGCTCGCGCCAGGCGGCGTCCGGGGCTGACGATCCGCACGTTCAGGGTTGCTCAGGATGGCACTCGCTATGACGACTCCGGCGTGATCACCGCAAACCCGGATCCAGACGAATACGTCGCTCGGATCGAGATCTGGCCTGACTGCGCCTGCCCGCAGCATCGGGCCGGCACCTCCGGCTCGGCGCGGCTGCCCGTCTCGTAGGCAGCAGGACCGTGTTCGAGCCCGACTGCAGGACCTATGTCGTCAGAGCCTGGACCGCCTGTGCTGTGTCCGCAGCAGCCTTGTTCCACCTGGCCGCCATCGCCGTGCTCCTGGCCATGCGCACCCACTGAACTCCCGCCCGTGCCGCTGAGTAAGCGGCACGGGCGGGCTCCCACATCGCCAAGCCGAGAAGAGTTCTGTCATGTCCACCCCGCAGCCTCAGCCGCCTCCGCCGAAGCCGGACAGCCAGCCGTCGCCCCGGCCGCCGGAGCGGTAGCCAACTGACGTTCGTGATCAATCCATCGATAGCAAGGGAGAACCCCATGGGTTGGGGAACCGACAAGAGCAGTGGCGGCAAGCACGGGGGCAAGAAGGACCCCGGCACGGACAAGCCGTCCCCGGACGGCTCGCGGCCGGCACCCGCTCCGAAGCACAAGAAGGACGACGAGAAGAAGTGACGAACTTCGTGCATCGACCGGAGCAGGCCGTCGTTCGCGGGCTGCTCCGGGGCGTCGAAGATGAACTCGGCGGGCCCGTTCCTCCTGAGTGGCGGGAGGCGATCGAGGCCGTGCCGCGGCATCGATTCCTGCCGGAGCGGATCTGGCTGGAGGATGGCGACGGTGGCTATGCGGCCTGCGACCTTCAGCGCGCCCCGGAGCGGTGGTTCGAGGCTGCTTACTCCGACGTCCCCGTTGTGACGCAGGTCAACGATGGGGTGGAGCCGGACGATCCGGATGACATGTGGCCGTCCTCCTCGGCCTCGGCGCCCTCAATCGTCGTCCGGATGTTGCGGGAGCTCGATGTTCGGCCCGGCATGAACGTCATGGAGGTTGGGACCGGGACCGGGTGGAATGCCGCTTTGCTGGCGCACCGGCTCGGGCCTGGCCGTGTGTCCTCGGTGGAGGTCGATCACGAGGTGGCCAGGCACGCCTGCGCCTCGCTGAATGCGGCGGGCTTGGCCGTCGACGTCCTCTGCGGGGACGGGGCTCGCGGGTGGAGGCTCCGACAGCCGTTCGACCGGGTCATCTCGACCTGCTCGGTGCGCCGAGTGCCGACGGCTTGGATCGAGCAGACCGCGCCCGGCGGCGTAATCCTCACGCCTTGGGACAACCCCATGCTCTGTTGGGGGCTGCTCAAGCTCACGGTGGCAAACGGTCGGGCGTGCGGGCGGTTCAGTCCGCACTCCGCCTTCATGCTGATGCGCGGGCAGCGTCGCGACCTGCGCATCTTCCGTGACGTCGTCCGCGACGACCACGTGCCCGACGAGTCCCGGGCCTCGCTGGAGCCCGACCGAGTGGCCGGGGACGACTGGGAGGCTCGCTTCGCGCTCGGGCTGAAGCTGAGAGACGTCTGGACGGCCTGGGATCACACCCGGCTCTGGGTGGCGACCACGGACGCCCTGTCCTGGGCTGCCGTCGACCCCTTCGAGGTCTGGCAGTACGGGCCCCGCCGCCTCTGGCACGAGGTCGAGGCCGCGTACCGGTGGTGGGAGCAGCACGGCCGGCCGGGGCCGGAGCGCTTCGGGCTGACGGTCACCGGGCCCGACCAGTGGGTCTGGCTGGACCGGCCGACGAATCTGGTTCGGGCCCTGCCATAGCTGACGCGGTCAATGCGACTCCAGGTTGTGGGTCATCCGTTCCAGAACGCTGACCGCCGTGCGGTACTCGTCCGGCGTGATCCCGGTCGTGGAGAGTGCGCGGAACGTGGCGACCCGCTCCTCGACGGCGGCGAGCCGGTCGCGGCCCGACGGGGTGAGGGTGAGGCGGCCGGGGGCCGGGCGGGTCGTCCAGCCGTCGGCGAGGACGGCCTCGATGGCGGCCGCCCTCGCCGGGGCGTCGGCGTTCGCGGCGAGGACGGTGTGGACGTTCGCGTCCAGCGCCTCCGAGTTGTCCCGGACGACGTTGAGCACCTGCCACGCCGTCCGGGTGAGGCCGAAGTCGGCGAGCATGGCGTTCATGTGGGCGGTCAGCGCCTTGTCGGTGCGGTTGAGCCAGTAGCCGATGGGCTTCATGGTGTGGGTCACTCCCCCGGTGCGGTGAAGGCGGACGCGTTCTCGACGGCCCACTGGCGGAAGGTCCTGGCGGGCGCGCCGAGCAGGGTCTCGGTGGTGTCGGCGATGGTGGCGGGGCGCACGGAGGCCTCGGCCCAGAAGGCGAGCAGCGAGCCGATCAGCGGGGCGGGCATGAAGCGGCTCATCTGTTCCTCGGCCTTGGTGCGAGAGATGGTCTCGACGGTGATCCGGCGGTCCAGCACCTCGGACAGGACGGCGAGTTGCTCGCGGAAGGTCAGCGCCTGGGCGCCGGTGAGGGTGACGGCGTGGCCGCGCAGCGCCGTGCCGGTCAGCGTCTCGACCGCGACGTCGGCGATGTCCTCGGGGTGGATCGGCGCCAACGACGCCTCGGGGTAGGCGAGTTCGACCGGCAGGCCGCGGCCGATCGGGTGCGCCCAGGCGAACGCGTTGGTGGCGAAGGCGTCCGGGCGCAGGAACGTGCAGGCCAGGCCGCTCGCGGCGAGGGCGCGCTCGACGCCGAGGTTGTGCGAGCCGAGCGGGTCGGTCGCGGCGCCGGGCGCGAGGACCGACGAGGACGAGAGCAGCACGACGTGCTCGACGCCGGCCGCGCGGGCGGCCTCGGTGAAGGCGTCGATGCCGGCGGGCTCGGGGTAGAGGAAGACCTGGCGCACGCCGTCGAGCGCGGCGGCGAAGGTCTCCGGCCGGCCGAGGACGAGCTCGGCGGTGTCGACGCCGGCCGGGACGGACAGGTCGGCGGGCCGGGCGCTGGCGGCGCGGACCGGCAGGCCGGCAGCGTGCAGGCGGTCGAGGACGGCGCGGGCGACCTTGCCGCGGGCGCCGGTGACGAGGACGGTCATGGGTGGTTCCCCCATTACATGATGATGCACAGCTCCTTGCTGCGGCACATATGTATGCTTGCATGCATGCATTTGCGCGTCAACATGTGGCTGCTGCTGAGCATGGACCTTAGGATGGCCGCCATGACGACGAACGAGCCGGACCACCGCACGGCCGAGGACCTCCTGAACGCCGTGGGCCCGGCCTTCGGCAAACTGCGCCGCACCTCGCTCCTGGAGGTCGAGAACCCCATCTCGGCCAAGGACCTGAGCCGCACCCTGGTCCTCAACCTCGTCGAGCAGCACACCCGCGACGCCGCGGCCGAGATCACCGTCGGCGCGGTCGCCGAACTCCTCGGCGTGGACCCGTCCGTCGCGAGCCGCATGGTCGGCGACAGCATCAAGGCGGGCTACCTGACCCGCGCCGCCTCGCAGCAGGACGGCCGCCGCACGGTCCTCCACCTCAGCCCGGCCGGCACCGAGCTGATCGCCCGGCTGCGCCGCCACCAGCGCGACGCGTACGACTACATCACCGCCGACTGGGCCGAGCGCGACCGGCTCGAATTCGCCCGGCTGATGCTCAAGTACGTCGACTCCCTCGACCGGCTGGCCGAGCGGAAGGTCACTGGGTAGCGCGCCCCGAGGGCAGCAGCTCGGCGATGTCGCGCGGGAGGACGGCGGCCAGCTTGTCCATCAGGTCCGGCGCGAGCGCCGCGTCCAGGACCTCCAGGACGGCGGCGGCCTCGCGGATGCCGCCGTCCTCTCCGGTGCCGGCCCGGCCGGCGATCCGGCCGGCGAAGACGGGCAGGCCGAAGCGCTCCCCGGAGGCGTGGGCGCGGCCCTCCTCGTCGGCCTCCCGGGCCGCCTCCCGAACGGCGGCGGCGAGCTCGGGCGGCAGCTGGGCGGCCACGTGCACGGCGAGCCCGGAGGGCAGGCGCTCGCCGAGGGTGAGCAGGACGGCCTTGGTGGCGCGCTCGGCGGCGGCCCGGTCGGGGAGCCCGGCGAGGTCCCGGACGGTGGCGATGATCTCGTCGTACTTCATGGCCGAGTCCCCTTCCGCCGGCGGGCGAGGCCCCCTCTGTGAGGCTACGCCGCCGGGCCAGAGCCCGCTACGACGGGACGACGGGCAGGCGGCGCTTGTGCTCGGTGCGGCGGTAGTGGCCGACCACCGTGCGGAACACCTCCTCGCTGACCGGGCGCCCCTCCAGGAAGTCGTCCAGGGCGTCGTAGCCGACGCCGAGGGCGTCCTCGTCGGGCTTGCCGGGCGCGAGCGTCTCCAGGTCGGCGGTGGGCACCTTGTGGACGAGCTCCGCCGGTGCGCCCAGCAGCTCGGCCAGTTCCCGGACCTGACGCTTCGTCAGGCCGGACAGCGGCATGATGTCGGCCGCGCCGTCGCCGAACTTGGTGAAGAAGCCGGTGACGGCCTCCGCCGCGTGGTCCGTGCCGATCACGACCCCGTCGGACGCGCCGGCGGCGGCGTACTGGGCGATCATCCGCTGCCGGGCCTTGGTGTTGCCGCGGACGAAGTCCTCGTGGGCGCGGTCCCGGAAGGTCAGGCCGGCCGCCGCCAGGGCGTCCATCGCGCCGTCCGTGGCCGGCTTGATGTCCACGGTGAGGACCCGGTCGGGCCGGATGAAGTCCAGCGCGAGCTGGGCGTCCGCCTCGTCGGCCTGCACGCCGTGGGGCAGCCGCATCGCCCAGAACGACGCCTCGTGGCCCTCGGCGCGCAGCCGCTCGGCGGCGAGCTGGCACAGCCGTCCGGTGGTCGTGGAGTCCACACCGCCGCTGATGCCGAGGACGAGCGTGCGGGCGCCGGCCGCGCGCACCTGCTCCGCGAGGAAGGCGACCCGGCGCTCGGCCTCCTGCTCGGCGCTCGGGACGGGGGCGACGCCCAGGGCGCGGGCGATCTCCCGCTGGACGTCGGCGGGCAGGGGTTCGGACATGATGGGACTCCTCGGACCTCGGACGTGCTTCCGGGAGCCAGCTTGATCGCCACGGCGGCCGCCGCCAAGGGATTCCACCTCGATGGAATACGGGTCACAGCGGCCGGGCGGCGGAACACGGGCCACAGCGGCCCGGCGGCCTCAGAGCCAGCCGCGCTCGTCCGCCACCCGCAGCGCCTCCAGCCGGTTGCGGCTGGCGGTCTTGGCGATCGCGGAGGAGAAGTAGTTGCGGACCGTCCCCTCCGACAGGTACAGCTTGGCGGCTATCTCGGCCACGTCCGCGCCCGAGCGGCAGGCGTTCAGTACGTCGCGCTCGCGCGCGGTGAGCGGGGAGGCGCCCGCGGCGAGGGTCGCGGCGGCGAGCTCCGGGTCCACAACCCGCTCCCCCGCGTCGACCCGGCGGATCGCGTCGGCCAGCACCTCGGCCGGCGCGTCCTTGACGACGAAGCCGACCGCGCCGGCCTCCATGGCGCGCCGCAGGTAGCCGGCCCGACCGAAGGTCGTGAGGATCACCACCCGGCAGTCCGGCACCTGCTGGGCGAGGACCGCGGCGGCGGCGAGGCCGTCCAGTCCGGGCATCTCGATGTCCAGCAGGGCCACGTCGGGCCGGTGCTCGCGGGCCGCGTCCACGACCTGGTCGCCGCGGCCGACGGCGGCGACGACGGTGAAGTCGTCCTCCAGATCCAGCAGCGTGCGCAGGGCGGTGCGGACCAGCTCCTGGTCCTCCGCGAGCAGGAGACGGATCGTCATGGGCTTCCTTCCCGGATTTCCCGGCCTTCCCGGACTTGCCGACCTTCGCGGGCTTGCCGGCCTTCCCGGGCTTGCCGGCCTTCCCGGGCTTGCCGGCCTTCCCGGACTGGCCGGTCTTCCCGGACGGGTGCGTGCGGCCGGCCGGGGAGCGCGGGGACGGTCACCCGCAGCCGCCACCCGCGCGGGCCCAGCGGGCCGGCCTCGACGTTACCGTCCGCCGCCGCGACCCGTTCGCGCAGGCCCGCGAGCCCCTTGCCGTCGCCGACGGGGGAGCCCTTGCCCGGCCCGTCGTCGCGGATCTCCACCGAGGTGCCGGTGAGCAGCACCGTGCAGCGGGCCGCGCGGGCGTGCCGGACGACGTTGGTCAGGCCCTCCCGGACGACCCAGCCGAACAGCTCCCGGTGCGCGGGGGCCACCGCGTCGGTGGCGCCCGGCAGGTCGGCGACCACTCCGGCGGCCCGCAACAGCTCGCGACCGCGCGCGAGTTCGGCGGCCAGCGTCACCTCGCGGTAGCCGGAGACGGCCGCCCGCACGTCGGCGAGCGCCTGCCGGGAGAGGTCCTCCACGGCGGCCATCTCCTCGACCGCGAGGGCGAGGTCCTTGGCGGCGAGCCGCTGCGCCAGCCGGGACTTGACGGTGATCGCGGTGAGCGAGTGCCCGAGCAGGTCGTGCAGGTCCCGGGCGATCCGGTTGCGCTCGGCCTCCGAGGCCAGGCGCGCCACCTCGGCCCGGGCGGCGACCAGTTCCTGGTTGGTGGTGGCGATCTCGGAGAACCCGCGCACGGTCAGCGAGCTGAAGAGCAGGGCCAGCGCCTGGAACCAGCCGGGCCCGCTGTGCCAGGGGCGCACCGCCCACGGCAGGACGAGGGCGCCCGCCGTGCCGGCCATCACGGCCGCGGTGGCCCGGGCGGGGAACAGCACGGCGACGAACGAGACCACGCCGGTGCCCAGGAAGAAGGCGTCGGCGTGGGCGAAGGGCAGGGCCGCCGCGAACAGCGTCGCCTGCCCGGCCGTCAGGAACTCGGCCTGCCGCCGCCGGCCCCGGGCGAACGCGATGCCGCCGGCCGCGTAGCAGACCGTGAAGGCCGCGACGACCGCGTACCCGGCGACGGCCCGCGCCCCGGCGACGGTGTGGGACACGCCCAGGGCGGTGAGGGCCGGGTAGACGAGCATCCCGGTGGCCAGCATGACGCGCCGCCAGCCGTACGCCCACGGGTGCGATCCCGGGTCGGGGCCTTCGTCGGTCACGGGTGTTCCTTCCGTCGGTCGGGGTCCGGCTCGCGGGCCGGGGCTCGGTCCGCCGGGTCGGAGCTCAGCTCTGCGGGGCGGCCGCCGTGAAGAGCGTACGCAGGTGGCGTCCGTTGAGGATCACGGCCACCCCCAGCAGCAGGGCGCCGCACAGCGCCTGCTCGGCCTTCATCCAGAACGGGAAGGTACCCGGCAGGGCGATGATCACGACGATCGCGACGAGCATCGCGGTCGAGATGATCCGCAGCCGGCGGAACGCTCCGGTGGAGCCCCCGGCCGCCTTGACGGCCAGAACGAGCGTGATCACCGAGCTGGCCGCGACGGCGCTGCCGCGGATCCAGACGGCGACGTTGACGAGGTCGGGGTGGCCGGCGAGCGCGACGATCGCGGCCATCGTGACGAGGCTGATCCCGAGGTAGGCGCCCAGGAGGCGGCGGATGGTGCGGAAGGCCCGGAGGGTCTCGGGGTGGTTCAGATCGGTCGAGGTCATGGCATTCATGCTGGCCGGGGGCACCCCGCGCGGGGCAGTGTGCTCGCACACGGATGGGCCGTGACAAATGTCAGCACCCCCCGGCTCGGCATCGGCCGGCTCGGCTCGCCCCCGGCCCGGCACCGCCCGGTTCGGCTCACCCCCAGCCCGGCACCGGCGGCTGCGGCCACGGCGGCGGGGCCGGCAGCCCCGCGTCCGGCGCCGGGCCGCGGCCCGCGAGCCAGGCGAGCAGCGCGTGACCGGGGCCGGCCGCGGTCGGGCCGGTCGGGGCGACGGTCCAGGAGCGGCCGAGGTCGACGGCCTCGAACCGGCCGACCGGGAAGCCTCGTTCGGCGAGTGCGGCGGCGGTCTCCGCCAGGGCCGCCGCGACGAAACCGGCCGGCCACGCGGCCGGAGTGTGACCGAGGGCCAGGTCGGTGTGGTGGACCTCCAGTTCGCGCCGCGCGCGGTGGAGGGTGTACCAGGCCGGGTGCTTCCAGCCCGCGAGGGCCGAGACCAGGACGGACCAGCGCTCGGCGGGCATCGCCGACACCTCGTCGAGCAGCCGGTCGAGGCTCGCGCGCAGGTCGGCGGCGAGGGCGGGGACGTCCCGCCGGGCGCCCTCGTGCAGCAGGCGCTCCAGGGTGGCGCCGTCCGCCCTGGGGCCGGGCTCGACTCCGGTGCGGGCCAGGGCGAGCAGCCAGGTGTAGACGTCGGCGCTGCGGGCTACATGGGTGACGACGTGCGCCCGGCTCCAGCCGGGCAGCGCCGAGGGCCCGCGCGCCTCCGCCTCGGTCAGGGCCGAGACGGAGGCGGCGAACCGGGCGGCGGACGCGCGGACGGCGTCGGGGAGTGCGGTGCGGTCTTCCACGGTGGTGCCCGACTTCCTTGCTCTGTACGGTCGTTCCGGGTGCAGCTTTGCTACTGGGCGGCTAACTTCCCTGTTCCGCCAGGGTCTTGATGCCGTCGAGGGTGGCCGTCATGCCGGTGCGCAGTTCACCGAGGCGGACCTCGATGATCTGCTCCTCGCGGTCCGGCCAGCGGTCGATGGCGGCCGTCACGCCGTTGCGGCCGGGGCCGATCAGCACCGAGTGGCGCAGCCGGGTGCCGCCGTCCTCCGGTGTGAGCTCGTAGCGCCAGGAGGCGAGGGAGGCCGCCGGGTCCACCGAGGGGCGGCCGAACCGGCCGTCCGCGTCGGTGACGATCCACGCGAACACCTCCCGGTCGGTCAGCTCGGTCACGTGGGAGACCGTCCGCCAGTTGCCCAGCCGCTCGTTCTCGTTGTGCCCCTCGAAGCGGGCCCCGACCGCGGGCCCGTCCGCGCCGTCGAGCCAGGCGACGCCCCGGAGTTCGGGGCTGAGCCGGGCGGGCAGGGCGATGTCGGTGATCAGCGACCAGACCTCCTCGACCGTGGCCTTGATGTGCACCTCGCAGTACGTCCGCGGTCCGTCCGCGTATCGCATGGCGCTTCCCCTCCGTCGCCGGGACCTTCACGGTTCCCGGGTGGTGACCGTCCGTGATGTTAGCGAGTTGTCATGGACCTCGACAGGTGCCGGACGAATCCCCGGCGATCTCCTCGGCCCGCTCACCGGACCCTCGACGTTCGGCCGCCCCGCCCGACGGACAATCCGTTCGCAGACCGTCGGTTCCCGGTCACCACGGCGCGGGCCAGCCGGACCAGGTCCGGGATGGCCGGGTGCGCCGGGACGCCCCGGCGCCAGGCCAGGAACAGCGGGACGGGCGGGGCGTCGGCGAGCGGGCGGTAGGCGATCGCGGGGTGCTTGTGCAGCCGGGGCGTCGCGACCGTCGAGATGCCGACGGCCCGGCCGGCCGCGATGGCGGTCAGCCACTCGTCGGTGTTGGCGACCTCGATCGTCGCCGTGGGGCGGTGGCCGGCCGGCCACAGGTCGAGGGTCGTGGTGCCGGCGACCGTGTTGAGGGCGACCGGCCACGCCGCGAGGTCCGCGAGGGTGAGGACCTCGCGGTCGGCGAGGTCGCTCGCGGCGGGCACCACCGCCACCCGCTCCTCGTCCAGCAGCAGCTCGGTGACGAGACCGGGCGCCGTGACCTCGCCGCGCAGCAGGGCGATGTCGACCCGGCCCTGGGTGAGGCCGGCCGTGCGGTCGTCGATGCGGCGCAGTTCGAGCGGCACGTCGGGGTGCTCGTCGTCCCAGCGGCGCAGCAGCGGGATGGTGTGGTCGCCGAGGGCGGCCCAGGGGTGGCCGAGGCGCAGCGGCGGGGAGGCGAGCGTGCGGGGGTCGAGGGCGCTGTCCACGGCGGCGAGCGCGGCGGCGGCGCGGTCGCGGAAGGTCCGGCCGGCGGCGGTGAGCTCCAGGTGGTGGGTGGAGCGGTCGATCAGGCGGACGCCGAGGTGGTCCTCCAGCTGGCGCAGGGTCCGGGAGAGCGCGGGCTGGCCGGTGTGGAGGCGGGTGGCGGCGCGGGTGATCGTGCCCTCCTCGACGATGGCGAGGAAGGCCCGCAGGTGGCGCAACTCGATGGTCATGCTTCGGAAGCATAACGGCTTGCCATTCGGCATTTCCCGGGGCACGAACGAATCCCTACCGTGGGGGCATGACGAACACGATGTCCGGGATGTCCCGGACGGCGGCGGCCGCCGCGACCCTCCCGGCGCCCCACCCGGCGGGACGGCCCGTCGCGCCTTCCCGGAGCGGCCTCGGCGGGATCGGGCTGGTGCTGGGCGGCACGCTGTCGGTGCAGTTCGGCTCGGCCGTCGCCGCCCTGCTGTTCCCGCGCGTCGGGCCGTTCGGGACGGTCGCGCTGCGGGTGACGATCGCGGCCGTGCTGCTGCTGGCCGTCTGCCGGCCCCGGCTGCGCGGCCACAGCCGCGGGGACTGGGCCGTCGCCGGGGCCTTCGGGGTGGCGCTCGGCGGCATGAACATCCTCTTCTACCAGGCGATCGACCGGATCCCGCTGGGCCCCGCGGTGACGCTGGAGGTGCTCGGCCCGCTCGTGCTGTCGGTGGTCGC
>NZ_JBHWGV010000121.1:0-27358 GCF_042732955.1 Kitasatospora sp. NPDC059747
GGCTTCCGTCGTGACGACCGCGGCGACCGTCCCTCGGGTGGCGGTTTCAACCGTGACCGTGACGACCGCGGTGGCTTCCGTCGTGATGACCGTCCGGCCGGCGGTGGCTTCCGTCGTGACGACCGCGGCGACCGTCCCTCCGGTGGCGGTTTCAACCGTGACCGTGACGACCGCGGTGGCTTCCGTCGTGATGACCGTCCCTCCGGTGGTGGCTTCCGTCGTGACGACCGCCCGTCGGGTGGCTTCCGTCGTGACGACCGTGACGAGCGTCCGCGTCGTGACGACCGTCCCTCCGGTGGCGGTTTCAACCGTGACCGTGACGACCGCGGTGGCTTCCGCCGTGACGACCGGGGCGACCGTCCCTCCGGTGGTGGCTTCCGTCGTGACGACCGCCCGTCGGGTGGCTTCAACCGTGACCGCGACGACCGTCAGGGCGGCGGTTTCCGTCGCGATGACCGTCCGGCCGGCGGTGGCTTCCGCCGTGACGACCGCGGCGACCGCCCCTCCGGTGGCGGCTTCAACCGCGACCGCGACGACCGCGGTGGCTTCCGTCGCGATGACCGTCCCTCCGGCGGCGGCTTCCGCCGCGACGACCGCCAGGGTGGCGGCGGTTTCCGTCGCGACGACCGTGGCGGCCGTTTCGAGGGCCGTCGTGACGACCGCCGCGACGACCGTGGCGGCCGCGACTACGACGACCGCCGTGGCAACTACGAGCCCGTCAAGCGTCTGCCGATCCCGGAGGACGTCACCGGTTTCGAGATCGACGCGGACGTGCGCCAGGAGCTCAAGAGCCTGCCCAAGACGCTCGCCGACGACGTCGCCCGCAACCTGGTGATGGTCGCCCGCCTGCTCGACAGCGAGCCGGAGGAGGCGTACCAGTACTCGCGCGTCGCGCTCCGGCTGGCCTCGCGCGTCGCGGCCGTCCGCGAGGCGGCCGGCTTCGCCTCGTACATGACCCAGCGTTACTCCGAGGCGCTGACCGAGTTCCGCGCCGCCCGCCGGATGACCGGTCGCGTGGACCTGTGGCCGGTCATGGCCGACTGCGAGCGCGGTCTGGGCCGTCCGGAGCGGGCGCTGGCGATGGCCGGCGAGCCCGAGGTGAAGCAGCTGGACAAGGCCGGCCAGGTCGAGATGCGCCTGGTCGCGGCCGGTGCGCGCTCCGACATGGAGCAGTTCGACGCCGCCGTGGTGACGCTGCAGAGCCCGGAGCTGGCCTCCAGCGCCGTGCACCCGTGGACCGCGCGCCTGCGGTACGCCTACGCTGAGGCCCTGATCGCGGCCGGTCGGGCGGACGAGGCCCGTGAGTGGTTCGTGAAGGCCGTCGAGGCCGACACCGACGGTTCGACCAACGCCGCCGAGCGGCTGGCCGAGATCGACGGTGTCGAGTTCGTGGACGCGCTCGACCCCGAGCTGGAGGACGAGGCCGAGGAGGCCGAGGCCCCGGCGAAGAAGCGCGGCGGCGACGTGTCCGACGACCGCGTGATCTACGAGGACGAGGAGGACGTCGAGGAGTACTACGACGAGGACGACCTCGAGATCGACGAGGAGTTCGACGGCGTGGTGCCCGAGCGTTCGAAGGACGTCGAGGCCGAGGAGAAGACCGCGGCCGACGCGGCCGAGGCCGACGCCAAGAGCTGACGCGCGACCGACGAGTGAGGCCCTGCCGCACCCCGGGAGATTCCGGGGCGCGGCAGGGCCTCACTGCGTCAGGGCCCGGGCGCGTCAGCCCAGTTCGAGGTTGCGCAGCACCAGTCCGGTGGCCGGCTTCGGCCCGAAGGACGTGGACTTGCGCGGCATCGTGACGCCCTGTTCGGCGAGCCGCCGCACGACGCTCTCGCGCACCGGGTGCAGCAGGACGGCGGTGCCGCCGGTGCGGGCCGCCTCCCGTTCGGCGGCGACGGCGGTGTGCAGGTAGCCGATGTCGTCGGGGCCGTCGGGGACGTGCCAGGTGTGGTCGAGCAGGGTGGCGTGCAGGACGGTCGCGTCGAGGTGGCGCCACTCCTCGGGGCGGTCGCGCGGCACGGTCGCGTCGAGGAGGGCCTCCTCGGGCTCGCCGACGAGCCAGAAGACGCCGTCGCCGCCGGTCAGGACGAAGCCGTTGCCGCCGTGTCGTTTCTGCTCGGCGAGCGCCTGGAGGGCGGAGGCGAGCGGGCCCGGGATCTCCTTGACCTGCCACTGGTCGCCCAGCCGCTCCAGGGCCTCGGCGACCGGCAGCCGGTAGAGCACCCGGTGGATGGCCCGGACGCGCAGCGGGTAGCGGGCGGTGTCCACGAGGAGCACCATGCCGCGGTCCCACGGGCTGCGGGGCAGGTGGCGGTGCTCGCGCTGGAGGCGCAGGTACATCTCCCAGCGGTGGTGGCCGTCGGCGATCAGGGCCCGGCAGCGGGCGAGGTCGCGGCCGATCTCGGCGATGTCGTCGGGTGCGGTGACGGCCCAGAGGCGGTGGTGGGTGCCGTCGCTGGTGGCGGTGGTGAGCAGCGGTTCGTCGCGGACGGTGCGCTCGATGACGTCGGCCGCGCCGCCCTTGCCCCGGTAGGTGAGCAGGAGCGGTTCGAGGTTGGCGCGGGTGGTGCGCATGAGGCCGACCCGGTCGGCGACGGGCCGCGGCATCACGTCCTCGTGCGGGAGGACCACGCCGCCCTCGCGGCCGCTGACCGCGAGGGCGCCGATCAGGCCGCGCTGCAGCAGCTCGGGGGAGTCGGCGGTGGCGGGCACGCGCTGCTCGTAGACGTAGAGCGCGGGCTCGGGGTCGGCGGCGAGGACGCCCTCGCGCTGCCAGTCGCTCAGCAGCCGGGCGGCGTGCCGGTAGCGGGTGTCGCGGTCGGGGCGGTCGCCGCTGTCCTCGGGCTCGGGGCGCGGCAGGATCAGCCGGACCACGTTGTGCGGGTCGGCGGTCTCCAGGTCGAGCCGGCGGCCGGGGTCGACGACGTCGTACGGGGGTGAGGTGACCGCGGCCAGCGTGCCGACCCGGTCGGGGACGTAGCGCAGGCCCCGGAACGGGGACAGGGACAGACCTGCGGTGGCGACGTGCCCGGGATCGCCGGGGCCGCCCTGCGGAGTCTCGGCTCCGTCTTCTGCACTGGAGGTGCTCATTCTGGGCATCGTAACCGGGTACGCGTTGTTGAGAGATCGGAACACCTGTGCCGGTCAGTGGGACGGGTGGGCGACCGAGGGGCGAACGAGGGCGAGGTACGGCATGAACGACGGGTGGAACCAGGTGGACGACGGCGCTCCGGTCCAGCCTGGTGGTGGGGACGGCGCCACCGGTGGCGGCGCCGCCGGGGCGGGCGGCGTCCCGGCGCAGCGGCCGGGCGAGCCCGCCGGGGACGTGTACGAGTGGTTCCGCCGGGGCGGGAAGCTGCTGGCCCAGGGGCACCCGGCGGCGGCCGAGCAGCTGCTGGCCCGGGCGGCGGCGGCCGAGCCGCACTCGCGGAGCATCCGGGAGTCGCTGGCGCGGGCGCAGTTCGACGCGGGTTCGTACGCGGCGGCGCTGGAGAACTTCCAGGCCGTTGCGCTGGCGGATCCCTCCGACGACTACGCTCAGTTCGGGTGGGGCGTCGCGGCGGCCCGGCTGGGCGACTTCGAGACGTCCGCCGAGCACCTGGCGCTGGCCGTGGCGATGCGGCCGGAGGCCGAGCACTACCGGGCGGCGCTGCGGCAGACCCGGGCCACCCTGGCGGCCCGCGCCGGGGCGTTCGGCCCGCTGCTGCCCGGGGCGCCCGGGTACCTGGAGCCCCCGGCGGGCGGGTCCGGCGGCGCCGCCGACGGGAGCGCGGCCGGCGTCGACGACGACGCGTGACCGGCGGGCCCGTCACCGCGGTGAACGACGCACCGGACGCAGTGAACGACGACGCAGTGAACGACGACGCAGAACGACGACGCAGTGAATGAGGTAGAGCAGGCATGACCGAGACGGCCACCCCCGTGCGACGGACCGCCCCCGGGAGCAGCGAGCGCCCGCTCACCGAGGCGTACGACACGGCCCTGCTGGACCTCGACGGCGTGGTGTACGCCGGACCGCACGCGATCGAGCACGCCGTGGACGCGCTGGACGCCGCGCGCGCGGCCGGGATGCGCCTCGCGTACGTGACGAACAACGCCTCCCGGCCGCCCCGGGTGGTGGCCGGGCATCTGACCGAGCTGGGCGTGCCGGCCGAGCCCGCCGACGTGATCAACTCGGCGCAGGCCGCCGCCCGACTGGTCGCCGAGAAGGTGCCGGCCGGGTCGAAGGTGCTGGTCGTGGGCGGTCTCGGGCTGGAGGAGGCGCTGGCCGAGCGCGGTCTGGTGGCGGTCCGGACGCTCGACGAGGAGCCGCTCGCGGTGGTCCAGGGCTACGACCCGTCGGTCGGCTGGGCGCAGCTGGCGGAGGCCTCGTACGCGGTGCAGCGCGGGCTGCCGTGGGTGGCGTCCAACACCGACCTGACGGTGCCGACGGCCCGGGGCATCGCGCCCGGCAACGGGACGCTGGTGGCGGCGGTGCGCGCGGCGACCGGGGTGGAGCCCGAGGTCGCGGGCAAGCCGCTGCCGCCGATGCACCGCGAGACGGTGCTGCGGACGGGGGCCGAGCGGCCGCTGGTCGTGGGCGACCGGCTGGACACCGACATCGAGGGCGCGTTCAACGGCGGGGTGGACAGCCTGCTGGTCTTCACCGGGGTGACGACGGCGGCACAGCTGCTCACGGCCCCGGTCGAGCACCGTCCGACGTACCTCGCGGCGGACCTGCGCGGCCTGCTGGAGCCGCACCCGGCGGTGGAGGCGGCGGAGGGCGGCTTCGCCTGCCGGGGCTGGATCGCGCGCGCCGAGGAGGGCGTGCTGCGGCTGGACGGCGCCGGGGCGGACCGCTGGGACGGCCTGCGGGCGCTGTGCGCGGCCTCCTGGGCGGCGCTGGACGCGGACGGCGAGCCGGCCGACGGGCGGAAGGCGCTCGCCGAGCTGGGCTTCTGACCTTCCAGGCGTCTTCGAGGTCTTCGGGCGGGGTCTTCGGACGGCGGCCCGGTCAGAGCAGGGTGCGCAGCCGCAGGAGGTCGCGGAAGCCCGCCTCCAGCCTGATCCGGCCGCTCGCCCACGCGGAGGCGAAGTTGAGCCCGCCGCCGACGAGGGCGACCAGGTCGTCGCTGGCCATGGTGAGCCGGATCTCCGCCTTCTCGGCGGGGGTGCCGGGCACCGGGACGACGTCCTGGATCCGGCCGTCGCGCAGGCGGCCGGTGAAGGTCAGGTCGAGGTCGGTGATCCGGCAGGAGAGGGAGCGGTCGAGGGCGGCGGCCTTGCGGACGTCGCCGGTGGACTTCGCCATGTTCCGGCTGAGCTGTTCCAGTGCCGCGCGGCACTCCTCGGCGTTGGCCATGGCGGTGGGTCCCTCCCTGGGCGTCCCGGGTTCCGGTGGCCGACGGCGGCGGCCGGCGCGGGGCCACGGTACCGCAGGCGGGTTTTGGCGGTAGCGTCGTCAGTGGGGCGCCCGGTACCGGCCGGGGGCCGACGGCGACGGAGCGATGCGCGCAGGCGCTAAGGAGGCACCCGGATGCTGCCGAGGACGGTGCGGGGAGTGGTGGAGGCCGCGGCCGTGGTGGTGGAGGAGGTCGGCAAGCGGGTCGTCGGGACGGCGGCCACGATCCTGGAACGGACCGGGGTCGACGTCGCCGAGGTCGAGCGCCGGCTGGGCGGGCAGTTCCCGCCGTCGGCCAAGCAGTTGCAGACCCTCGCGGAGGAGGCGGTCACCGCCGGGCGGGCCGGGGTGGACCTGGCCGTCGGGGTGGCGCGCGGCGAGGTGGAGAAGGCCTTCGAGAGGGTCGGCGACCAGGTGACGAAGGTCGGCGTGGTGCTGGCGTACCTGGAGAGCAAGCTGCGCGAGGTCGAGGAGGACGCCGTCCCGGCGGCGCGGCCCGCGGCGGAGGCGCAGGACGAGGAGCCCGTGCCGGCGCCGCGTGCGGACGGCCTGTTCGGCCGCGGCTGGGAGCAGCGGCACGAGCCGCCGGCCCGTGCGGTGGGCGAGCCGATAGCGGCGGAGCGGGTGGAGGTGGACGAGCCGGTGGAGGTCGATCCGCCGGTGGCGCCGGCGCATTCGGCGGCCAGGAAGCCGCCGGTACGGAAGGCTCCCGCCGAGGAGTCCGCGTCCGAGCCCGCCACGAAGGCGGCCGCCAAGCCCGCCGGGAAGAAGACGGCCGCGAAGAAGACGGCCGCGCAGGCCTCGGCGGCCAAGACCACGATGGCCAAGACCACGGCGGTGAAGAAGACGGCCGTGAAGAAGACGGCCGTGAAGAAGACCGCCACCGCGAAGAACACCGCCGCCAAGAAGACGGCCGCCGCCGACGCGCCCGCCAAGCGCACCGCGACGAAGAAGACCACCGTCCGCAAGGCCACCAGCACGAAGAAGCCCGATGCCTGACGCCCCCGCCCCGGCCCCCGTCCCCGGCGCCGCCCCCGAGCCGCTCGGCGTCGACCTGGCCCCGACCGGACACCCCGCCGTGGACGCCGGGCTGGCCCGGCTGGAGGCGTTGGACGGGGTGCCCGCCGAGGCGCACGTCGCGGTGTACGAAGATGTTCACCGGTGCTTCGCCGACGCGCTGGCCGCGCTCGACGGGGACTGACCGGCACCACCCGCACCACGCGTACGACCCGCACCACCGACCCGCACGACCCGTAGGAGCTGAAACACCAGTGGCAGTGGCACGACGCCGTCTCGACGCGGAGCTGGTCCGCCGCAAGCTGGCCCGGTCGCGCGAGCACGCGTCCGAGCTGATCGCGGCGGGCCGGGTGACCGTCGGCGGTACCACCGCGACCAAGCCGGCCACCCAGGTGGAGACCTCGGCGGCGGTCGTCGTGGCCAAGGACGACAACGACCCCGACTACGTGTCGCGCGGCGGCCACAAGCTGGCCGGGGCGTTCGCGGCGTTCGTGCCGCAGGGCCTGGTGGTCGAGGGCCGCCGGGCGCTGGACGCGGGCGCGTCCACCGGCGGGTTCACCGACGTGCTCCTGCGGGCCGGCGCGGCCGGCGTGCTGGCGGTGGACGTCGGCTACGGGCAGCTCGCGTGGTCGCTGCAGAGCGACGAGCGGGTGACGGTGATGGACCGCACCAACGTCCGCGAGCTGACCCTGGAGATGATCGGCGGCACCCCGGTCGACCTGGTGGTCGGCGACCTGTCGTTCATCTCGCTGGGCCTGGTGCTGCCGGCCCTGGCCGGGTGCGCGGCCGCGGACGCGGACCTCGTGCTGATGGTCAAGCCGCAGTTCGAGATCGGCAAGGAACGCCTGGGCAGCGGCGGCGTGGTGCGCAGCCCGCAGCTGCGCGCCGAGATGGTGCGCCAGGTCGCGGCGCAGGCGTGGGAGCTGGGGCTGGGCGTGCGGGCGGTCACCGCGAGCCCGCTGCCGGGGCCGTCCGGGAACGTCGAGTACTTCCTGTGGATGCGCCGGGACGCCCCGCGACTGGACCCGGCGGAGGCGGACCGGGCCGTCGCGGAGGGCCCCCGATAGGGTGCTCGGGGGACGTCGGGTCCGTCATGCTGTGTGATTGCTGGGTGACGCGACCGCACCGGGCCGAGGGCGACCCGGCAGGCGTGAGGGAGAGGGCAGCGGCATGAGCGATGAAGAACGTACGGTCTTCCTGATCGCGCACACCGGCCGGGAGGCGGCGCTGCGCAGCGTCGAGGGCCTGGTGCACGGGCTGCTGAAGGCGGGCGTCCGGATCAGGCTGCTGGCGGCCGAGGCGGTGGGCCTGGACCTGCCGGACGGGGTCGAGAAGGTCGCCGGCGGGCCGGGTGCGGCGGACGGCTGCGAGCTGATCCTGGTCGCGGGCGGCGACGGCACGCTGCTGCGCGGGGCGGAGCTGGCGCGCGAGCACGGGCTGCCGATGCTCGGGATCAACCTGGGCCGGGTCGGCTTCCTCGCGGAGGCCGAGCGGGACGACCTCGCGGTCGTGGTCGAGCGCGTGGTGAAGGCCGACTACGAGGTCGAGGAGCGGATGACGATCGACGTCATCGTCCGCACCAACGGTGACGTGGTGCACCAGGACTGGGCGTTGAACGAGGCCTCGATCGAGAAGGCGTCCCGGGAGCGGATGCTGGAGGTGGTGACCGAGGTGGACGGCCGTCCGGTCTCCAACTTCGGCTGCGACGGGGTGGTCTGCGCGACGCCGACGGGTTCGACGGCGTACGCCTTCTCGGGCGGCGGGCCGGTGGTGTGGCCGGAGGTGGAGGCACTGCTGATGGTGCCGATCTCGGCGCACGCGCTGTTCGCGCGCCCGCTGGTGACCTCGCCGGACTCGGTGCTGGCGGTCGAGGTGCAGCCGAAGACCCCGCACGGCGTGCTGTGGTGCGACGGGCGGCGCTCGGTCGAACTGCCCGCCGGCGCGCGGGTGGAGGTGCGCCGGGGGCAGACGCCGGTGCGGCTGGCGCGGCTGCACCGGGCGCCGTTCACCGACCGGCTGGTGGCCAAGTTCGCGCTGCCGGTGACGGGTTGGCGCGGGCGCTCGAACACGCCCTGCTGATCCGGGGATCCGGGGATCCGGAGACCCGGGGCGGCGTCACACGGCCAGCGGCTGGCTGTCGTCCGCCGTGCCGAACCGGCCGCCGCTGCCCGCCTGCGCGGCGACGGCGGCGAGCCGTTCGACGGCGGCGGGCACGGCGGGCGCCGGCACGGTGAGCGGGATCCGGACGTGGTGCTCGAACGCGCCGTCCGCACCGAACCGGTTGCCGGAGGCGATCCGCACCCCGCCGCGCTCCCCGGCGAGCGCGAGCGCGGCGCCGGACAGGCCGTCGGTGGAGACCCAGAGCGAGAGGCCGCCGGGCGGCGGCGCGTAGCTCCAGCCGGGCAGGTGGTGCGGCAGCGCGGCGCCGAACGCGTCGGCGGTGGCCCGCAGCCGGTCGAGCTGGTGGGCGCGGACGGCGGGGAGGGTCTCGCCCATCAGGTCGGCGGCGATCAGCTGGTCCAGCACCGGGGTGCCGACGTCGCTGTAGACCCGCTCGGAGGCCAGCCGGCGCACCAGCGCGGGCGCGGCCCGCACCCAGCCGATCCGCAGGCCGCCCCAGAGCAGTTTGCCCGCCGACCCGACGGTGACCACCTGGGCGGTGCGGTCCAGCGCGGCCATCGGGCGCGGCAGCGGCGCGTCGGGCGGCACGCCCCAGCCGAGTTCGGTGGTGGTCTCGTCGACCAGGACGACCGTGCCGGCCGTGCGGGCGGCGGCGAGCAGCTCGCGGCGCTGGTCCTCGGGGATCAGCGCGCCGGTCGGGTTGTGGAAGTCCGGCAGGACGTAGGCGAGCCGGGGCGCGGCGCCGTGCAGCACCCGGCGCCACTCGGCGAGGTCCCAGCGCGGCCCGCGCAGCGGCCCGTCCGGCCACGCGTACGGGACGGGCACCAGCCGCGCCTCGGCGAGCCGCAGGGCCTGGAGGGTGTGGGCGTAGGTGGGCGCCTCGACGGCGACGCGGTCGCCGCGGCCGATCAGCACCCGCTGGAGCAGGTGGAGGCCGCCCATCGCGCCGGTGGTGATCAGGATCTGGTCGGGGGTGGTCGGCAGGCCGCGCTCGGTGAAGCGGCGGGCGACGGCCTCGCGGAGCACCGGGACGCCGGTGGGGTAGTGGCCGTGCCCGGCGGCGTAGCGGGGCAACTGCTCGACGGCGCGGGCGGCGGCCTCGCCGAGGAAGGGCTGCGGGGCGGGCAGGGCGGCGACGCCGAGGTCCAGGGTGCGGTTCTGCTCGTCCGGCGGGACGGGGTGCAGGGCGTCGCTGGGCGGCGGGGCGCCCTCGGGCAGGGTGGTCCAGCTGCCGGAACCGCGGCGGCTGCGCAGGTAGCCGTCGGTGCGCAGCGCCTCGTAGGCGGTGGCGACGGTGGTGCGGCTGAGCTCCAGGGCGGTGGCGAGTTCGCGTTCGGCGGGCAGGCGGGCGCCGACCGGCAGGCGGCCCTCGGTGACCAGCAGCCGGATCTGGCCGGCCAGGGTGCGGTAGGCGGGCCGGCGGGCGGTCGCCGGGGCGGGCAGCCGCGCGGTGGAGAGGAGCCGGGCGAGCGCCGGGGGAGTGACGGTGGTGTGCCAGTCGGCCATGGGTGATCAGTCCACTTGCTCGTGATTGGCCCTGGAGTGGGCCCGTTTGGCCCGCTCATCATGACAGGGCGGCCGTCGAGGCCGCCACCATCGGGGCCGTCCCCCCGAGGTGCGGCACCACCGCAGGAGCACCATTGGCCACCACCGCGACCCCGACCGCCGTCCCGTCCGGGCGGGCCCCGCTCGCCGTCCGCGTGCTCGGCGACACCCATGCGCTCGGCCGCCGCCTCCCGCAGCTCTTCGGCGGCCTCGCGCTGTACGGCGCGAGCATGGCGCTGATGCTCCGCTCCGGCCTCGGCCTCGACCCCTGGGACGTCCTGCACCAGGGCCTCCAGCGCGCCCTCGGCCTGACCGTCGGCGCCTGGGTGACGATCTGCGGCGCGCTCGTCCTCCTGCTGTGGATCCCGCTGCGCCAGCGGCCGGGCCTCGGCACCGTCGCCAACGTGCTGGTGATCGGCGCCGCCATGGACCTCACCCTCACCGTCGTCGGCGGGGTCGGTGCGCTGCCCGCCCGGATCGCCCTGATGACCGCCGCGGTCCTGCTCAACGGCCTGGCCAGCGGCCTCTACATCGGCGCCCGCCTCGGCCCGGGCCCGCGCGACGGCCTGATGACCGGCCTGCACCGGCGCACCGGCCGCTCGCTGCGGCTCATCCGCACCGGCATCGAACTGACCGTGCTCGCCGCCGGGATCCTCCTCGGCGGCACCGCCGGGGTCGGCACCGTCGTGTACGCGCTGGCCATCGGCCCGCTGGTGCAGTTCTTCCTGCCCTGGTGCACCGCGCCCGGCCCGGGGCAAACCTCCCGGAAGGGATGAACTTCCGGGCACGGAGTTGCCGCGCGCCGTTGCCGCTCGTCGCGCGCCGGGGGTGGAACCTCGTAAGGTCGTCTCCGTGTTGGACGAGATGCGGATACGGGATCTTGGCGTCATCGACGACGCGGTGGTCGAACTGGCGCCCGGCTTCACCGCCGTGACCGGTGAGACCGGCGCGGGCAAGACCATGGTGGTGACCAGCCTCGGCCTGCTGCTGGGCGGCCGGGCCGACCCGGGGCTGGTGCGCAACGGCACCGGACGCGCCGTCGTCGAGGGCCGGCTCGAACTGCCCGCCGGCTCCCCGGCGGCGGCCCGCGCGATCGAGGCCGGGGCCGAACTGGACGACGGCGCCCTGCTGATCAGCCGCACCGTCTCCGCCGAGGGGCGCTCGCGGGCGCACGTCGGCGGCCGGTCCGTGCCGGTCGGGCTGCTCGCCGAACTCGGCGAGGACCTGATCGCGGTGCACGGCCAGACCGACCAGCAGCGGCTGCTGCGCCCGGCCCGCCAGCGCGGCGCGCTCGACCGGTACGCGGGCGAGACGGTCGCCGAGCCGCTGGCGCGCTACCGGGAGACCTACCGGGCGCTGCGCGAGGTCTCGGCGACCCTGGAGGAGCTGACCACCCGGGCCCGCGAGCGCGCCCAGGAGGCCGACCTGCTGCGCTTCGGGCTGGACGAGATCGCCGCCGCCGAGCCGGTGGCCGGCGAGGACGTCGAGCTGTCCGCCGAGGCCGAGCGCCTCGGCCACGCCGACGCGCTGTCCTCCGCCGCGACCCTCGCCCACGCCGCCCTGGCCGGTGACCCGGCCGACCCGGAGGCGCTGGACGCCGGCACCCTGCTCGCGCAGTCCCGCCGCGCCCTGGACGCCGTCCGCCACCACGACGAGCGGCTGGCCGCCCTGGCCGACCGCCTCAACGAGGTCGGCTACCTGCTCGCCGACGTGGCCGGCGACCTGGCCGGCTACGCGGACGACCTGGACGCCGACCCGGTGCGCCTGGCCGCCGTCGAGGAGCGCCGGGCCGCGCTGGCCCAGCTGCTGCGCAAGTACGGCGGTGCGGAGAACACCCTCGCCGAGGTGCTCGCCTGGGCCGAGGCCGGGTCCGCCCGGCTCGCCGAACTCGACGGCGACGACGACCGGATCGACGAGCTCGGCGCCCGGGAGACCGAGCTGCGCGCCGAGCTGGCCGAACTCGCGGCCGAGGTGTCGGCCGCCCGGCACGCCGCCGCCGGGCGCTTCGCCGAGGCCGTCTCCGCCGAACTCGCCGAACTGGCCATGCCGCACGCCCGGGTGACCTTCGCGATCTCCCTGGTCGACGACCTCGCCGGGATCGAGGTCGACGGCCGCACCGTCGCCTACGGCCCGCACGGCGTGGACGAGGTCGAGGTGCTGCTCGCCCCGCACCCCGGCGCCCAGCCCCGCCCGATCGCCAAGGGCGCCTCCGGCGGTGAGCTGTCCCGGGTGATGCTCGCCGTCGAGGTGGTCTTCGCCGGCGCCGACCCCGTCCCCACCTACCTGTTCGACGAGGTGGACGCGGGCGTCGGCGGCAAGGCCGCGGTCGAGATCGGCCGCCGGCTCGCCAAGCTGGCCGAGTCCGCCCAGGTCGTGGTCGTCACCCACCTCCCGCAGGTCGCCGCGTTCGCGGACCGGCACCTCGTCGTGGAGAAGACCAACGACGGCACCGTGACGCGCAGCGGCGTCAAGGTGCTCAACGACGAGGAGCGGGTGCGGGAGCTCTCCCGGATGCTGGCCGGCCTGGAGGACTCCGAGCTGGGCCGCGCCCACGCCGAGGAGTTGCTGGCCGCCGCCCGGGCCCCGCGCCGGCGCTAGCCGGCCCCTTCGCCGGGTCCGGCGGCCCTCGCGGCACGACGACGCGCCCCCGGTGGCGCCGACTGTCCAAGAGGGCCGCCGACCTGGCATGGTGGCGGCTGGACACTGGCTTTCCAGTCCCGAGCGCCGCCGGCGGGCAACCCCCGCAGCGGGGCGCGCGAACCTGATCGAGTCGGATGCGAGACGACGTGGACCATTCCGCCGCCCGGGTCACCCCGGCCGCCCCCGAGCCGGGCCAGCTGCACGTGGTGCTCGTCCTGGCCGCCAGCACCGGCGGGATCGGTGCCCATGTCCGCTCCCTCGCCCAGGGCCTGGTCGCGCACGGGGTCGGCGTCACGGTCTGCGCCCCGGCCGGCACGGACGCGCTGTTCGGCTTCTCCCGCACCGGCGCCCGGTTCCACACCGTCGACATCACCCCCACCGCGGGCGCCCGCAGCGACGCCACCGCCATCGGCGAGCTGCGCCGCGCCTTCACCGGCGCCGACGTGGTGCACGCCCACGGCCTGCGCGCCGGGCTGCTCTCCGACCTCGCGCTGCGCACCGCCGGCCGCTTCCCGGGCCTGCGCCCGGAGACGCCGCTGGTGGTCACCTCGCACCACGCGCTGCTGGCCACCGGCATGGAGCGCCGCCTCCAGCGGCTCATGGAGCGCCGGGTGGCGCGCGCCGCCGACCTCGTCCTCGGGGCCTCCTCCGACCTCGTCGCCCGGGCCCGCGAGCTGGGCGCCACCGACGCCCGGCTCGGCCCGGTGGCCGCCCCGCCGATGCCCGAGGGACGGCTCGACCGGGCCTCGGCGCGGGCCGCGCTGCTCGGTGGGGGCCCGGACCGGCCGCTGGTGCTGGCGGTCGGCCGGCTCGTCCCGCAGAAGGCCTTCGGGCTCCTGCTGGACGCCACCCGCGAACTGTCCGCGCTGGACCCGCAGCCGCTGCTGCTGCTCGCCGGGGACGGCCCGGAGGCGGGCGCGCTGCGCGAGCGGGTCGCCGCGGAGAAGCTGCCGGTGCGGCTGCTCGGCTACCGCACCGACGTGCCCGACCTGCTGTCGGCCGCCGACGTCGTGGTCGTCTCCAGCCGCTGGGAGGCCCGCTCGCTGGTCGTCCAGGAGGCGATGCGGGCCGGCGTGCCGGTGGTCGCCACCGCCGTCGGCGGGATCCCCGAACTGGTCGGCGACGCGGCCGTGCTGGTGCCCGCCGGTGACCCGGCCGCGGTCGGCCGGGCCGTGCGCGAGCTGCTGGCCGACCCGCGGCGCCGGGAGCGGCTGGTGGCGGCCGGCCGCCAGCAGGCCGAGACCTGGCCGGACGAGGCCGCCACCGTCGCCCAGGTGCTGAGCACCTACGACGAGCTGGTCCAGCGCGCCTAGGGGGTCAGACGGTCGCCTGCTCCACCCGCTCGCCGGCGTGGCCGTCGGGCTGGGCCGACAGGTAGGCGCCGCCGCAGGCGGTCAGGCGCAGCGCGGTGTCGATCAGCGGGACGTGGCTGAAGGCCTGCGGGAAGTTGCCGACCTGGCGCTTCTCGCGCGGGTCCCACTCCTCGGCGAGCAGGCCGAGGTCGTTGCGCAGCCCGAGCAGCTTGTCGAACAGCTCGCGGGCCTCCTGGACCCGGCCGATCATGGCGAGGTCGTCGGCCAGCCAGAACGAGCAGGCGAGGAAGGCCCCCTCGTGGCCGGAGAGGCCGTCGACGTTGCTGCCGCTCTCGTCGTGGGTGGGGTAGCGCAGCACGAAGCCGTCCTCGGTGGACAGTTCTCGCTGGATGGCCTCGATGGTGCCGATGACGCGCTTGTCGTCCGGCGGGAGGAAGCCGACCTGGGGGATGAGCAGCAGCGAGGCGTCCAGTTCCCGGCCGCCGTAGTACTGGGTGAAGGTGTTGCGCTCGGGGTCGTAGCCCTTCTCGCAGACGTCCCGGTGGATGGTGTCGCGCAGCTCGCGCCAGCGCTCCAGCTGGTCGTCGCCGGGGGCGTCCTCGGGGGTCTGCTCCAGCAGCTTGATGGTGCGGTCGACGGCGACCCAGGCCATCACCTTGGAGTGGACGAAGTGCCGGCGCGGGCCGCGGACCTCCCAGATGCCCTCGTCCGGGTTCTGCCAGTGGTCCTCCAGGTACCCGATCAGGCGCAGCTGGAGGTGGTGGGCGTGGTCGTTGCGGACCAGGCCGGTCATGTGGGCCAGGTGCAGGGCCTCGACGACCTCGCCGTAGACGTCGAGCTGGAGCTGGCCCGCGGCGCCGTTGCCGATCCGCACGGGCTGGGAGTTCTCGTAGCCGGGCAGCCAGTCCAGCGAGGACTCGGTGAGCTCGCGCTCGCCCGCGATGCCGTACATGATCTGCAGGTTCTCCGGGTCGCCGGCGACCGCGCGCAGCAGCCACTCGCGCCAGGCGCGGGCCTCGTCGCGGTAGCCGGTGCGCAGGAGCGAGGAGAGGGTGATCGCGGCGTCGCGCAGCCAGGTGTAGCGGTAGTCCCAGTTGCGCTCGCCGCCGATGTCCTCGGGCAGGGAGGTGGTGGGGGCGGCGACGATGCCGCCGGTGGGGGCGTAGGTGAGGCCCTTGAGGGTGATCAGCGAGCGGATCACGGCCTCGCGGTAGGGGCCCTGGTAGGTGCACTGCTCGGCCCACTCGTGCCAGAAGTCGGCGGTGGCGTCGAGCATCGCCTCGGCGTCCGGGGCCTTCGGGGCGTCCAGGTGGGAGGCCTGCCAGGTGAGGGCGAAGGCGATCCGCTCGCCGGCGGTGACGGTGAAGTCGGCGTAGGTCGTGAGGTTGCGGCCGTAGGTGTCGGCCTCGCCGTCCAGCCAGACCGAGTCGGGCCCGGCGACGGCGACGGTGCGGTGGCCGCCGTCGGCCTGCTCGACCCGGTGCACCCAGGGCACGATGCGGCCGTAGGAGAAGCGCATCCGCACCGCCGAGCGCATCCGGACGGTGCCGGCCACGCCCTCGACGATCCGGATCACCTGGGGGACGGCGTCCTTGCCGGCCAGCGGGCGCGGCGGCATGAAGTCGATCACCCGGACGGTGCCGCCCTGGGAATCCCACTCCTGCTCCAGGATCAGCGAGTCGCCCCGGTAGCGGCGGCGGTCGGCGGGCACGGCGGGAGCGGCGGCGGTCGGCGGGGGGACCCGCAGGTCGGCCGTGTCGGCGAAGCGGACCCGGCCGGTGACCGGGGCCGGGACGGCCGTGGGGGCGGGGACCTCGCTCGCGACGGCTTCGGCCGGGCCGATCCGCCAGAAGCCGTGTTCATCGGTGCCCAGCAGGCCGGCGAACACGGCCGGCGAGTCGAAGCGGGGCAGGCACAGCCAGTCGACCGCCCCGTCCCTGCTGACCAGGGCGGCGGTCTGCATGTCCCCGATGAGTGCGTAGTCCTCGATACGGCCGGCCACGTGGATCTCCAGTTCGCAATGTGGTCACGACGCATCGGCGATCCGAGGGGAGCGAGCGGTCTGCGGGGCCGGAGGCCCACCCCGGGACGTCCGGACCGCCGGTGGGTGGTGGCGGGCCTTGCCGGAGTGTCCGCGCGGGGCTCGGTGGAGCCCCCGGGGTGGGTGGGGGAGGAGCTGGATTACGGAGAGGTCCGGTCGCGCATCGGGGACCGGGAGCGTCCTGACCCTCCCACGCCCTCCGCGTGCTCGTGCTGTCGGCGATGCGTCCGTGCAGCTTACGACGGACGAAAGGGGCGAAGCACGCGGACGCAGCCCCGTGTGGCGCCACAATTCGGGGGAAATGCCGTGCATCGCGGAGGCGGCGTGAAGGATGGTCCGGACGGATCAGTTCCGCGTGGTCCGCCAGGAGGGGGTGGCATGGCCCGGTCGGGGAGTGCCGTCGTGGCCCGGTCCGGCGGTGGTGCGACCGGTGTGACGGATGCGCCGTACGGTGCGCCGGTGGTGCGCCCCGCGTGCGCCGTGTCGGCGGTGCGAGCGGCCGGGAAGGCGTCCGGGTCGGGTCACTGATACCCTGGTATCCCGTGGACCGGTGGGATCAAACGCCCCGGACCAGCCGAACCGACGACCCTTCGGGTGCCGTGCCTCACACCGCACCCCCTCGTCGCCCGGCGAGCCGGTGAGCCCCCACCCACGTCACTTTCGACACGCGACCCACGGGAGCCCCCTCTTGGCACAGCCCCATTCCGGCAAGGCAGCGAACGGCCGCGCCGTGACGACCAAGCACCTCTTCGTCACCGGGGGTGTCGCCTCTTCGCTCGGCAAGGGGCTCACCGCCTCCAGCCTCGGCGCCCTGCTCAAGGCCCGCGGACTGCGCGTCACGATGCAGAAGCTCGACCCGTACCTCAACGTGGACCCGGGCACCATGAACCCGTTCCAGCACGGTGAGGTCTTCGTCACCGACGACGGCGCCGAGACCGACCTGGACATCGGCCACTACGAGCGGTTCCTGGACACCAACCTGCACGGCTCGGCCAACGTGACCACCGGCCAGGTCTACTCCACCGTGATCGCCAAGGAGCGGCGCGGCGAGTACCTGGGCGACACGGTCCAGGTCATCCCGCACATCACCAACGAGATCAAGTCCCGGATCCGCCGCATGGCGACCGAGGACGTCGACGTCGTGATCACCGAGGTCGGCGGCACCGTCGGCGACATCGAGTCGCTGCCGTTCCTGGAGGCCGTCCGCCAGGTCCGCCACGAGGTCGGCCGGGACAACGTGTTCTTCGTGCACGTCTCCCTGCTGCCCTACATCGGCCCCTCGGGCGAGCTCAAGACCAAGCCCACCCAGCACTCCGTCGCCGCGCTGCGCAACATCGGCATCCAGCCCGACGCGATCGTGCTGCGCGCCGACCGCGAGGTCCCGCAGGCCATCAAGCGCAAGATCTCGCTGATGTGCGACGTGGACGAGGAGGCCGTGGTCGCGGCCATCGACGCCAAGTCGATCTACGACATCCCCAAGGTCCTGCACGGCGAGGGCCTGGACGCCTACGTGGTGCGCCGGCTCGACCTGCCGTTCCGCGACGTGGACTGGACCACCTGGGACGACCTGCTGCGCCGCGTCCACGAGCCGCAGCACATCGTCAAGGTCGCCCTGGTCGGCAAGTACATCGACCTGCCGGACGCCTACCTGTCGGTGACCGAGGCGCTGCGCGCCGGCGGCTTCGCCAACAACGCCCGGGTCGAGATCAAGTGGGTCACGTCCGACGACTGCGAGACGCCCGAGGGCGCCCGCGAGCAGCTCGGCGACGTGGACGCGATCTGCATCCCCGGCGGCTTCGGCGACCGCGGCGTCAACGGCAAGGTCGGCGCCATCACCTTCGCCCGCGAGAACAAGGTCCCGCTGCTGGGCCTGTGCCTGGGCCTGCAGTGCGTGGTCATCGAGGCGGCCCGCAACCTGGCCGGCCTGCCGGAGGCCAACTCCACCGAGTTCGACGCCGCCGCCAAGCACCCGGTGGTCTCCACCATGGCCGAGCAGCTGGCGATCGTCGACGGCAAGGGCGACCTGGGCGGCACCATGCGCCTCGGCCTCTACCCGGCCAAGCTCGCCGAGGGCTCGATCGTCCGTGAGGTCTACGGCGGCGAGCAGTACGTCGAGGAGCGCCACCGCCACCGCTACGAGGTCAACAACGCCTACCGCGCGGACCTGGAGAAGACCGGCCTGCAGTTCTCCGGCCTCTCGCCCAAGGGCGACCTGGTCGAGTACGTGGAGTACCCGCGCGAGGTGCACCCGTACCTGGTGGCCACCCAGGCCCACCCGGAGCTGAAGTCCCGTCCGACCCGCCCGCACCCGCTGTTCGCGGGCCTGGTCAAGGCGGCCATCGTGATCAAGACCGCGGCGTCCGAGTAGTCACACCCTCCTCGGCCCCGGTCGTTCACCCGACGGCGGTCCCGCGATTCCCGCGGGGCCGCCGTTCGGCGTTAGATTGTGTCGTACTGACGAAAAGGGGAGAGCGATGGACGACAGCAGCGACCGGGTGATCGCCGACGCGGCCGAGGAGTGGGAGGTCCGTGAGGGCCGTACGCCGTTCCAGGGCCGGGTCACCGGCGTGCGCAGCGAGGAGGTCCGGATGCCCGACGGCAGCTGGGCCCGCCGCGACTACCAGACCCACCCCGGCTCGGTGTCGGTGCTCGCCCTGGACGACAAGGAGCGGGTGCTCATCCTGCGCCAGTACCGCCACCCCGTCCGCCAGCGGCTCTGGGAGCTGCCGGCCGGCCTGCTCGACGTGCCCGGCGAGAACCCGTGGCACGCGGCCAAGCGGGAGCTGTACGAGGAGGCGCACGTCGAGGCCGGGACCTGGCGGGTGCTCGCCGACTACTACACCTCCCCGGGCGGCACCGACGAGGCGCTGCGGATGTTCCTCGCGACCGACCTGTCCGACGCCGAGGGCGAGCGCTACGCGGCCGAGGGCGAGGAGCAGGAGATCGAGACGGCCCGGGTGCCGGTGCCCGAGCTGATCCGGCTGATCCAGGCCGGGCGGCTGCACAACCCGACGCTGGTCACGGGCACGCTCGCGGTGCACGCCGCGCTGACGACTCCCGGCGGGCTGGACGCGCTGCGCCCGCCGGAGGCGCCCTGGCCGGCCCGGCCCTTCGAGGCCTGAGCCGGCCCTCCCGGGGCCCTCTCGGGGCCCGCTCGGGGCGCTCCCGGCGCTCCCGTTGATCCGGCGGGGTGATTTGCCGGTTCGTACGACCGGATGTCACCTCGGCCGGGCCGGACGGCGCAACTACGCTTCGCAGACAGGCGGTCCGTCCCGGGCCGCGCGCGCTGAGCACCGGACGACGTCGGGAGTGGGCACGGGTGGCGAGGAAGACGGTGACGATGGACGCCGGCCCCGGAGTGCCCGCCGGGTCCGTGCCCGGTGTGGAGCGGCTGCCGGCGGGCCCCACGGTGTTCGCCGGGCGGCGCGCCGAACTGGCCGCGCTGCGGGCCGCCGCGGCCCGCCCGGCCGCCGGCCGCAGCCCGGTGCTCGTGCTCGCCGGGCGCCCCGGCTCGGGCCGCACCGCGCTCGCCGTGCGCTTCGCCCGCACCGTCGCCGCGGACTACCCCGACGGCGTGCTCTTCACCCGCCTGTCCGCGCCCGACGGCGCCCGGGTGCCGCCCGCCCGCGCCGCCCGCCTGCTGCTGGAGCAGCTCGACCCGGCCGCGGACGTGCCGCTGCCCGGCGCGGCCGAGGACGGGCGCGACGAACCGGCCTGCGTCGCGCTGCGCGAGGCCCTGACCGGCCGCCGGGTCCTGCTGCTGCTCGACGACGTCCGGGACGCCGGGCAGCTGTGGCCGCTGCTCGCCGACGAGCCCGGTTGCCTGGTGCTCGCCACCACCGCCGGGCCGCTCACCGGCATCGAGGACATCGACCCCGTCATCCTCGGCGGGCTCGACCGGCAGGCCTCCGGCGAGCTGCTCGCCGACCTGGTCGGCGGCACCCGGCTCTCCTGCGACCCGGTCGGCGGCGCCGACCTCGCCGAGGCCTGCGCCGCCCGGCCGGCCGCGCTGCGGCTGATGGCCGGGTGGCTGCGCGGCAACCCGAAGACGGCCGTCACGGACGCGGCGCGCGAGCTCGCGGGCGTCCTGGGCGAGGAGGCGGCCCGGCCGGCGGCGGACCGGCACAAGACGGCGAGGGACGGCGCGAAGGACGCCGGGAAGGACGCTCCGAACGACGTGGCGAAGGGGGCCGCGCAGAGCGTCGTGAACGGCGCCGTGAAGAGCGCCGCGAAGAGCGCCGCGAAGAGTGTCGTGAACGAGGGGAAGAAGGAGGAGAAGGCGGCGGCCCCGAAGGGCGCGAAGACCGCCAAGGGAGCCAGGGCGGGCAAGGGGACCAACAGCCTCAAGGACGCCAAGGGGGCCGGGACCGGCGCCGCCGCGGCGCCGGAGCCGCCCGCCGAACCGGCCACGGACCCGGCGGCCTGGGTCAAGCCCGCCCCGGAGCCCGCCGAGCCGGTGCCCGTCCCCGACAACGACCCGCTGGTCGGCGCGTTCACCCTGGTGTACCGCACGCTGCCGGCCGCCCAGGCGCGGATGCTGCGCACCCTCACCCTGGCCCCCGCCCAGACGGCCGACCCCCGCACCGCCTCCGCCCTGGTCGGCTGCCCGGCACCGGACGCCGCCGCGACGCTGGCCGCGCTCGCCGGGCGGGAACTGCTCGCCGAGGAGCCGCCGGCCCCCGACGGCACGCCGCGCTACCGGGTGCCCGCGCGGCTCTACCCGCGGCTCGTCCGGCTGCGCGAGCACGAGGACCGGCCCGCCGAGACCGAGCTCGCCCGGGCCCGGCTGCTGGAGCGGATGGTCCGGCTCACCGAGTCGGCCCGGGCGCTGCTCGACCCGGCCGCCGGCCCCGCACCGGACCCGCTGCCCGCCGCGCTGCGGCTGCGCTCGGCCGCGCACGCCCGGGAGTGGCTGCTCGGCGAGCGGGACCTCCTGCTCACCGCCGTCGGCGACGCGATCGGCCAGGGCGACCTCGACGGCTCGGCCGGGCGGCTGGTCACCGCGCTGCTGCGGGCGCTGCCGCTCACCGGCGGCGCGGCGCCCGCCGACCTGCACCGGCTGCACGAGCTGGTACTGACCGTCGCCGAGCGCAACGGCCGGCCCCGGCGCGCCTCGGCCGCGCTGCTCAACCTGGGCGACCTGCAGGCCGGCGCCGGGCGCTGGGAGCTCGCCGGGACGCACTACCGGGCCGCCCTGGAGCACGCCCGCAGCGTCGGCGACCAGCCGCTCTGCGCGCGGGCGCTGGAGGGCGCGGCCGGGTGCCACCGGGCGCTCGGGGACGCCGTCCGCGCCGCCGACTGGTACGGGCGGGCGCTCGGGCTGCGGCAGTCGATGGGGGAGCAGGCGGCGGAGGCCCGGCTGCTCGCCCGGGTGGCCGAGGCGCACACCGCCCAGCGCCGTTTCGAGGAGGCCGAGCGCGAGTACCGCGCCGCCCTGGCGGTGCTGCGCAGGCTCGGCGACGAACGGGGCCGGGAGGCCGTCGGGGCCAGCCTCGCGGACCTGCGCGAACGCCTCTACGCCGGGTGGTGAGGGGCGGTTCAGGGGTATTGTCTTAGATGTCCGGTTCGGGCATCTTTGATGGGAAGATCGCGGTGGAAGCCTACGAACCTGCCAATGTGTCCGGCAAAATTAGTCACTTTGGAAGGCTGACACGCCGACTGGGCTTCATTACACTCGAACTCAGTCGCGCAGCGATCCATGCCCCGGGCTGCCCCCGGAGGCTTCCCCCTGTGCGCGGCGCCCGCCGGTCTTCTCCGGTAGGGACCCCCATGGCAAGAGGACGTGTTTAGCCGTGAAGGTCGGCATCCCCCGCGAGGTCAAGAACCACGAGTACCGCGTGGCCATCACGCCCGCCGGCGTGCATGAGCTGGTCCGCAACGGACACGAGGTCTACATCGAGGACAACGCCGGTGTCGGCTCCTCGATCCCCAACGAGGAGTACGTGGCCGCCGGCGCCACCATCCTCCCCACCGCCGACGAGGTGTGGGCCACCGCCGACCTGCTGCTGAAGGTCAAGGAGCCCATCGCCTCGGAGTACCACCGCCTCCGCAAGGGCCAGACCCTCTTCACGTACCTGCACCTGGCGGCCGACCGCGCCGGCACCGACGCGCTCGTCGCGTCCGGTACCACCGCGATCGCGTACGAGACCGTGCAGCTCGGCAACGGCGCCCTGCCGCTGCTCGCCCCGATGTCCGAGGTCGCGGGCCGGCTGGCCCCGCAGGTCGGCTCCTACCACCTGATGCGCCCGGCCGGCGGCCGCGGCGTGCTGCCCGGTGGCGTGCCCGGCACCCACCCGGCCAAGGCCGTCGTCATCGGCGGTGGCGTCTCCGGCTGGCACGCGGCCACCATCGCCATCGGCATGGGCTACGAGGTGACCCTGCTCGACCGCGACATCAACAAGCTGCGCGAGGCCGACCGCATCTTCGGCACGAAGATCAAGGCCATCGTCTCCAACACCTTCGAGCTGGAGAAGGCCGTCATCGAGGCCGACCTGGTCATCGGCGCCGTGCTGATCCCGGGCGCCAAGGCCCCGAAGCTCGTCACCAACGAGCTGGTCTCCCGCATGAAGCCGGGCTCCGTGCTCGTCGACATCGCCATCGACCAGGGCGGCTGCTTCGAGGACTCGCGTCCCACCACGCACGCCGAGCCGACCTTCCAGGTCCACGACTCGGTCTTCTACTGCGTGGCCAACATGCCGGGCGCCGTCCCGAACACCTCCACCTACGCGCTGACCAACGCGACGCTTCCGTACGTCGTCGAGCTGGCCAACCGCGGGTGGAAGGAGGCGCTGCGCCGTGACCCGGCGCTCGCCAAGGGCCTGAACGTGCACGAGGGCCAGATCACCTTCCCGGCCGTCGCCGAGGCCTTCGGCCTGGAGTCGGTGTCCCTGGAGAGCGTGCTCGCCTGAACACCCTGACCGCACGGCGGTCGTTCGCCCCCGACCCTCTCCCCTCGGGTCGGGGGCTTCGCCGTGCGCGTGAACGGCCGGTGGCGCGGGCGGGTCGCTCTGTCGTCAATTTTCGTCGGTCGTGTCACCCCACCGCACCCCGGCGCAGAAACGTTAGGGTCAACAGGCCACTCATCCCTTGACAGCGGCCCGCCCGATAGTCGACACATGAGGCCCACTACCGTGGATTGTGTTGCTGCGAACGCCTTGAACGGCCTAGAGTCGCAAACCGTCGGCTGCTGCCACGCTGACGAATCGACATAGAGTCCTGGATGCCCAAGGAGGTAAGACGACTTGTGAATGAGTCGACATTTGCTCCCGGGGGTGGTCAGCCAGGACTGGCGGAACGCACCGCCGGCCAGCCGAGTGAGGAGCCCGGGGCCCGGCAGCCCTCCGTGGGCTCGGCCGAGGTCGGCTCGGTCGCACTCCGTACCTTCGAAGCACGCCAGAACACAGCGCAGGTGACCACGGTGACCGATCACGACGCCGACTTGGCGGCCTACGGCCTGGCCTACGGCGAGTTCGCCTACGGCGCCTACGACGACCCGGACGCCGAGTACGAGCCGGACCCGGAGTACGCCGCCACGCTGGCCCCCGACGCCGCGCGCCAGCGCCGCGAGCGGGTCGGCCCCACCGGCCGCCCGCTGCCCTACTTCCCGATCCCCGCGCCGGTGGCCGAGCACGGCCCCGCGCAGATCATCGCGATGTGCAACCAGAAGGGCGGCGTCGGCAAGACCACGTCGACCATCAACCTGGGCGCCGCGCTGGCCGAGTACGGCCGCCGGGTGCTGCTCGTCGACTTCGACCCGCAGGGCGCGCTCTCGGTCGGACTCGGCGTCAACCCGATGGAACTCGACGTCACGGTCTACAACCTCCTCATGGAGCGCGGCCTGACGGCCGATGAGGTCCTGCTCAAGACGGCCGTGCCGGGCATGGACCTGCTGCCGTCCAACATCGACCTCTCCGCCGCCGAGGTCCAGCTGGTCAGCGAGGTCGCCCGGGAGTCCGCGCTGGCGCGCGCCCTGAAGCCCCTGCTGCCGGACTACGACTACGTCATCATCGACTGCCAGCCCTCGCTGGGCCTGCTGACGGTCAATGCGCTGACAGCCGCTCACAGCGTCATCGTCCCGCTGGAGTGCGAGTTCTTCGCCCTGCGCGGCGTCGCGCTGCTCACCGAGACCATCGAGAAGGTCTGCGAGCGGCTCAACCCCGAGCTGCGCCTGGACGGCATCCTCGCCACCATGTACGACTCGCGCACCGTGCACAGCCGCGAGGTGCTCGCGCGCGTCGTCGAGGCGTTCGGCGAGCACGTCTTCCACACCGTCATCGGGCGGACCGTGCGCTTCCCGGAGACCACCGTCGCCGGCGAGCCGATCACCACGTACGCGACCAACTCGGTCGGTGCCGCCGCCTACCGCCAGCTCGCCAGGGAGGTGCTCGACCGGTGCCGCCCCGCCGAGTGAGTCTCCCGGGTGCCGACGAGCTGTTCCGGACCACCGGCGGGATGGCGCTGTCGCCGTCCCTCGCGCCGCGTCCGGCCGCCGAGGCATCCAGACCGGAGACCGCGCGGACCGGCAACGGCACGGACGGCGCCGAGGGCGCCGAGGGCACGCAGGACGCCCAGGACGCCCGGGGCACCGGCGAGACGGGACGCCGGCCGTCCCCGCAGGACCAGTCGGCCGCCACCGTCCCGGCGCCCGCGCAGCCGCCCGTGCAGCGCTCCGCCGGGGCCCCGGGCGGCAAGACCGTCCAGGGCGGCCGCGGCGCCGCCGCCACCCCGGCCGGCGCCCCGGCGGCCGCCCGGCACGCCGGCACCGCCGAGGAGCAGGCGGGCACCGCCGGACGGGCCCGCCCGCGCGGCCGCGCGCCGCGGCGGCCCAGCGGGCGCGAGCGGCACGACGAGAAGATCACCGTGTACGTGTCCGCCGAGGAGCTCATGGACCTGGAGCACACCCGGCTGGTGCTGCGCGGCGAGCACGGCCTGGCCGTGGACCGCGGGCGGATCGTCCGGGAGGCCATCGCGGTCGTCCTGGCGGACCTGGAGCAGCGCGGCGAGGCCTCCATCCTGGTGCGGCGCCTGCGCGGTCGCTGAGGGCCCCAGGGCCAGGGCCAAGGGCCCTCCGGGCCTCGGCGGGCGTCCCCGGGGCGCCCCGGGGATTCGGGCGCACGGCGTGTCGACGGCCCCGGGGCGGGGCGGGCGCCGGGGCCGGGTGAAGATGGAACGCCATGCCCAGCACCACCGAACCGCCTGCCACCACCGCGAGCCCCGGGACCGACGACGGGTCGCGGGGCGGGTTCCGGGTGCGGCTGGACAACTTCGAGGGCCCCTTCGACCTCCTGCTGGGCCTGATCGCCAAGCACCGGATGGACGTCACCGAAGTGGCGCTGGCCACCGTGACGGACGAGTTCCTCGCACACATCCGGGCCATGGGCCCGGACTGGGACCTCGACGCGGCGACCGAGTTCCTCGTCGTCGCCGCCACCCTGCTCGACCTCAAGGCCGCCCGGCTGCTGCCCGCCGCCGAGGTCGAGGACGAGGAGGACCTCGCCCTCCTGGAGGCGCGCGACATGCTGTTCGCGCGGCTGCTGCAGTACCGGGCGTACAAGCGGGCGGCCGAGGTGTTCGGGGAGCGATGGGCCGCCGAGCTGCGCCTGCGCCCGCGCACCGCCGGGCTGGAGCCGCACCACACCGAGCTGCTGCCCGAGGTGGTGATCACCATCGGCGCTGAGCGGCTCGCGCAGCTCGCGGCGAAGGCGATGGAGCCGAAGCCGGCGCCCGTCGTGTACGTGGACCACATCCACACCCCGCCGGTCAGCGTGCGCGAGCAGGCCGGGCTGGTGGCGGCCCTGCTCACGGAGCTGGGCGAGGCGTCGTTCCGGCGGCTGGTCGCGGACGCGCCGGACACCCTGGTCGTGGTGGCCCGCTTCCTCGCGCTGCTGGAGCTCTACCGCGAGCAGGCGCTCGCCTTCGAGCAGCCGGAGGCGCTCGGGGAGCTGACCGTGCGGTGGGTGGCCGAGCCGGGACGCGGCGCGGTGGAGGTCACGGACGAGTTCGACCGGCCGGCGGGGGAGAAGGAGGAGGACGGGTGACGGAGACGTCTGCGGACGGCGGCGGGCGGCCGCAGCGCCGCCGGCTGGGGCTGCCCGGGCGGCCGCGGGCCGAGGAGTGGCTGGAGCCGGTCTTCGAGCTCGTGCCGGACGAGCCGGAGCGGCCGGCGGAGCCGGTGGCCGGGGCGCCCGTGGTGGAGGCGCCCATGGCGGAGCCGGTGGCTGAGGTGCGCGTGGCGGGGGCGCGCGTGGTGCACCAGAAGTCGGCTCCGCCGACTTCCGACGTGCCGCCGGTCCGGGCGGAGGCCGAGTACGCCGAGTACGCCGAGTACGCCGGGGAGGCCGGTGACGTCGGGGCGCCCGGCGTCGGGCTGCGGGCCGAGCTGGAGGCGATCCTGATGATCGTCGAGGAACCGGTGACCGAGGACCGGCTGGCCGGCGTGCTGGAGCGGCCCCGGACCGAGATCGCCGACGCCCTGCGCGGGCTGTCCGCCGAGTACACCGCCCAGGGGCGCGGCTTCGACCTGCGGCACGTCGCCGGCGGCTGGCGCTTCTACAGCCGGGCCGCCTGCTCCCCGGCCGTCGACCGCTTCGTCCTGGACGGCCAGCAGGCCCGGCTCACCCAGGCCGCGCTGGAGACCCTGGCGGTCGTCGCCTACCGTCAGCCGGTGTCCAGATCGCGGGTCTCGGCCGTCCGTGGTGTGAACTGTGACGGCGTGATGCGTACCCTGGTACAGCGAGGACTGGTGGAAGAGGCCGGATCCGAGCCCGAAACAGGTGCGATCCTGTATCGGACGACGAACTACTTCCTGGAACGGATGGGGCTCCGCGGCCTGGACGAGCTGCCGGAGCTCGCTCCCTTCCTGCCCGAGGTCGACGACGTGGAAGCGGAGTCCCTGGAGGGCACGATGATCGCGGAGGCGGTCGCCGCCGCTGCCGCGCAGGCCGCGGACGGCAGTGGCGAGGCCGGTCGGGCTGAGCACGATCGGCAGGGGGCGGTGAGGTCGGCCGAAACGACCGCACATCCCAGACGGAACGACGTACGGACACTTTGATGCGTAGCAGTGGCAACGGCAGGAACAGCAGCGGCGGCGGAAGCGGTCGCGGCGGACAGGGCGGGGGCCGGGGCGGCGGCTCCTACGGGGGCGGCGGCGGCCGCGGCGGCTCGGGCTCGCGGGGCGGTTCGTCCGGCGGCGGTTCGTACGGCGGCGGCTCGCGGGGCGGCTCCTACGGCGGCGGCGCGGGCTCGCGCGGCGGCTCCGGCTCGTCCGGGCGGGGCCCCCCCCCCACCCCCCGCCCCCCC
>NZ_JBHWGV010000122.1:0-27329 GCF_042732955.1 Kitasatospora sp. NPDC059747
GGCGGCGGGGGGGGCGGCGCGCGGGCGGGGGGGCGGGGGCGCCCGGCGGGGGCGGGGGTCGTGGGGGGGGGCGGGGGCCGGCGGGGGGGGCGGACGCCGGTGCGCCGGGGCCGGCCGGTGCCGGCTGCGGGCCGGTGGCGGGGGCCGCGGGCGTGCCCGGTGCGGCGGGCGTCGTGCCGCCCGGCGGGGCCGGGGCGGACGGGGTCGCGGTGGCGGTCGCGCTGGTGGACGCGGTGGCCGTCGGCGTCGCCGTGGCGGACGGGGTCGCGGTGGCGCCGGTCGTGCTGGGCGCGGCGGACGGGCTGCCGGTCGGGTCGTGCGCGCCGAGGCTGGTGGTGGCCTCGGGCGAGGCGCCGCCGAGCACGGTGCGGGCGCCGCCGTCGGCGGCTCCCGCCATGGCGACGGTGGTGAGGGTGGCCAGGGCGATGACGCCGGCCGCGACGCCGGTGAGGACCTTGCCGCGGGTCCCGATACGGGCGGTCAGGGGCAGGCGGGCGGCGGCCGGTGCGGCGTCGGCGCCCACGTCCATGGCGGCGTCCGTGTAGGCGTCCGTCTCGGCCGGGCCGAGGAGGGTGTGGGCCAGCGAGGTGCCGCCGCCGGCCGCTCCGCCGGCGCCGGGCAGCAGCAGGGCGAGCAGGGCGACCAGCGCGGTCAGGTCGCGGCGGCCCTTCTCCTCCCAGTACGGCCCGTAGGCGGCGGCCGCGACGGCCTCCAGCTGTTCGACGAGCGCGGCCGCGCTGTCGGGCCGGGCCTCGGGTTCCTTGGCCAGGCCCGCCAGGATCAGCGGCCGGACGGGCTCCGGGGCCAGTTCGGCCGGGATCGGCGCCTCGCTGTGCTGGACGGCGAGTTCGACGATCGTGGCGCCCTCGTAGGGGCGGGCGCCGGTGAGGCACTCGAAGAAGGTGGCGGTCGCCGCGTAGACGTCGCCCGCCGGGGAGGCGGGCCGGCCCGCCCACTGCTCGGGCGGCATGTAGGCGGGGGTGCCGGAGACGTCGCGGTCGGCGCCGCTGGGCACGGCGATGCCGAAGTCGACGAGCTTGGACGTGCCGACGGTGTCGACCAGCACGTTGGCGGGCTTGTAGTCGCGGTGCACGACGCCGGCCCCGTGCGCGGCGGCCAGGCCCAGCAGCGAGCCCTTCAGGACCACCAGGGCGGCCTCCGGCGTGGTGGCGCCCTCCGCGCGCAGCAGGTCGCGCAGCGCGATGCCGTCGACCAGTTCCATCACGATGGCCGAGCCCTGCTCGCCCTCGACGTACTCGTAGAGCCGGGTGACGTACGGGGAGTCGATGCCGGCGAGGACCTCGGCCTCGGCGCGCAGCGCGGCGGAGGCGGCGGAGGCGTGGAGGTGCTTGATCGCCACCGGGGTGCCGGTGTCGCGGTGGCGGGCGAGCACGACCCGCCCGCTCGCCCCGGCGCCGAGCTCGCGCTCGTAGAGGTACTCCGGGAGCTCCCAGAGGTGTTCGGCGGGCGTGGTGTCGCCGCCGCCGGGTCTGTGGCCCTCGGCCTGTCTGTCGTCCATCGTCCTGCGCTCTTCCCGTTCCTGCTCGCTGCCTGCTCGGCTCCGCGGCGCCGCACCTTACGGCACGCCGACTACCGGCGGGGACGCGGGCCGTGAACTGCGGGTTCCGGCGGTCGCGGCCGGGAAGGTCACGATTCGGGTGCTTCGTACAGGGCCCCAATTTCGGTCGTACCGGCAGGATCCGGTCCCGGGTGTGGCAGGATGCGAGTCGATCATGGACTCCAGGGAGGGGACCCGGTGCGGTTGCGTGGTGTGGTGTCGGCTGCCGTCGTCGCGGCGGCGCTCGCCTTGTCCGGTTGTTCGCAGGAACCGCCCGTGCGGGCGGCGGACGGCGGCCCGTCCCCGGTGGGGGCTCCGGCGCAGGTCCGGCTGCGCGATGCACTCCTGACCGACCGTCAATTGCCGCCCGCTTTCCGGCTGTTGACCGCTTCGGCTACACCTGACCAGCACTTCTCGGACGTCCCGATCACGGCCATGCCGTGCGAGGAGCTCGTGGTGGAGGGCTTCACGGCGAGGCACGACCGCCCCGCGGAGGGCGTGTCGGTGGGGCTGGAGAAGCCGTCCGACGACTGGTTCGGCCGGGAGTCGCTCGACCGGTACCCGCCCGGGCGGGCCGCCGCCGTCATGGCGGCCGTCCACGGCGCCGCGCAGCGCTGCGCCTCGTACACCGCCACGCTTCCCGTCGACGGTTCCCCGACGAAGAACACGGTGTCCACGGCGGGAGTGGGCGGCGTGGCGGCCGACGACGGCCTGGTGCTGCGGATCTCCGCGCTCGGCCCCGGCGATGGCGAGCCGTACGTGACCGAGGTGGCACTGGTCCGCGAGGGCGACGTGATCCTCACCGTGCACAAGACCGTCGCGCAGCAGCCCCGGTCCAGTGTGGAGGCCGTCCTGCCGGCCGCGGTGGCGGCGTACCGGGCGGCGGCCGGTTCGCCGTAGGCGCCGGGTAGCCTTCCGCTCCGCCCGGCGGGCGGCCTTTCGCCGTAGGTTGGCGGGATGACGGCCGAGTTCGAGACTTTCGTGCGTACCGCCACCGGTTTCGCCCCCTACCCGTACCAGGCGGCGCTGGCCGCCGAGGGGCTGCCCGCGCTGCTGGAGGCGCCCACCGGGGCGGGCAAGACCGTGGCCGCCGTGCTGCCGTGGCTGTACCGGCGGCTGGTCGCGGCGCCCGGGGACACGCCGCGGCGGCTGGTGCTGGTGCTGCCGCGGCACAGCCTCGCCGACCAGACCTTCGCCCGGATCGCGGAGTGGCTGGAACGCCTGGGACTGACGGGCGAGGTGGGGCTGCACCTGCTCGCGGGCGCGGCCGCGCAGGAGGGCGGCTGGCGGCGCGCGCCCGAGCGCAGCGCGATCCTGGTCGGCACGCACGACGTGCTGCTCAGCCGGGCGCTCATGCGCGGCTACGCGGACGCGCGGACGATGGCACCGGTCTCGTACGCGCTGCTGCACACGGACGCGCAGTGGGTGTTCGACGAGGCCTACCTGCTCGGGCCCGGCCTGTCCACGGGTGTGCAACTCCAGCGGCTGCGCGATGAGCTGGGGACGGCGGCGGCGACCCGGACGATGTGGATGTCGTCGGTGCGCGGGCCTTTCGACCCCGGCGGCAGCGCGGTACGTGCGCCGGAGGCGGCCAGGACGCTGCGGCGGATCGCCCGGCTCGACGTCGGGCCCGGACGGTACGCCGCCGCGCTGGCGCGGGCCGTCGCCGGTGCGCACGTGCCCGGCACCCGGACCGTCGTGGTGCTCGACTCGCCGGAGCGGGCGCGGGCCGTGCACGCGGGCCTGGCCGAACTGGGGTGCGCGGCGCTCCTGCTGCACCCGCACTTCCGGGCCGCCGACCGCCGCCGCGTCCTGGCCGCCGCCGAGGCCGAAGGCGACCTCGTGCTCGTCACCACTCCCGCGGTGGAGGCCGGGCCGGACCTCTCCGGCCGCACCGTGGTCACCGAACTCGCGCCCTGGGCCTCGCTGGTGCAGCGCGCCGGGCGCTGCAACCGGCACGGCGAGCACCCGGACGGCGGCGACCTGCTGTGGTGCACGCCGCCGGAGGGCGGCGATGCGGCCGTCGCGCGCTGGCTGACCGCCCACGAGGGCCGGGCCGTCACCCCCGGCGACCTGCTGGCGGCCCGCGTCGGGACGCCGCCCGCGCCGCCGGGGCCCGGGCGCGAGGACGTCCTGGCCCTGTTCGACTCCCCCGCCGACCCCGCCGACCGGGCCGACCCCACCGACCGGGCCGACCAACGGGCCGACCGGGCCGACGCGGTGGACCGGTGGATCTGCGGGCCGTCCGAGGCGGACTCGCTCCCGGCGCTGGCCGCCTGGCGCGCGTGGGAGTCCGGCGCGCCCGGCGAGGAGGAGCCCGACCCGGCGAGCGCCGAACTCTGCCCGGTGCCGCTCGGCGAGCTGCACCGGCTGCCCGCCGGCCGGGCCTGGCTGCGCGATGCCCTGGACGGCCGGTGGCGCCCCGCGCAGCCGGACGACCTGCGCCCCGGCGTCCGTGTGCTCCTGGACGCCCGTGCCGGCGGCTACCTGCCGGACCTCGGCTGGAGCCCGGCGAGCCCGGCCCCCGTCCCGTGCGAGGCGCCCGGCCCGCGGACGCCGCTCTACGCCTGCGCCGCCTGGGTCGGTCTCGACCAGCACCTCCAGGAGACCGCCGAGGAGGCGCAGTCGCTGCTCGCCGCACTGCCTCGACTCCCCGCCGGGCTGGGCGAGGCCGTCGTCGAGGCAGCCCGCTACCACGACCTCGGCAAGTGCCACGACGCCTTCCAGGAGAAGCTGCGGGCCGGCCGCACGGACCCGCCCACCGGCCTGCTGGCCAAGTCGAAGAACGGCGCCGACCCCCTGCCGCCCTACCGTCCGACCCGCCCGTACTTCCGGCACGAGCTCGTCAGCGCCCTCCTGCTGTGGCACGGCGGTCACGACCCCCTGGTGACCTACCTGGCCGCCGCCCACCACGGCCACGTCCGCGTCACCGTGCGCCCGCGCGGCGACGAGGCCCCGCTGCTGCTCGGCGTCGCCGACGGCGACCGCACCCCGCCCGTCGACCTGTCCACCGGCGAGCGCTTCCCGGCCCTCACCCTGCACACCGCCGGCTTCCCGCAGGCCTGGACCGAACGCGCCCTCGCCCTGCGCGACACCCCGGGCCTCGGCCCGTTCCGCCTCGCCTTCCTCGAAACCCTCGTCCGCGTCGCCGACTGGCGCGCCAGCGCCCGCCACGACGGCCCCCTGCCGATACCGGCGGATCGTTGACGAACGACGTGTCAGCATGGACGGATGGATGTGATCTTCAGGGCTCGGAAGCGCGTGACGACGCCGGTTCTCGACATCGCGTACGAGCAGTTCGGGAAGTCCGGGGAGTCCGGGGAGTCCGGGGAGTCCGGGGAGTCCGGGGCGGGCGCGGGGGTGCCGGTGGTCCTGCTGCACGGATTCCCCTATGACGTGCGGGCGTTCGACGAGGTGGCGGCGCGGCTCGCCGCGCGCGGGCGGGTCGCGCTGGTGCCGTACCTGCGCGGGTGCGGGCCGACGGCGTTCCGGGACGAGGGGACGATGCGCAGCGGGCAGCAGGCCGCGCTCGGGCAGGACCTGGCCGACTTCCTGGACGCGCTGGGGATCGGGCGGGCGGTGGTCGCCGGGTACGACTGGGGCGGGCGGGCGGCGTGCGTGGCGGCGGCGCTGTGGCCGGAACGCGTCGCGGGGCTGGTGACGGGCGGCGGCTATCTCGTCCAGGACATCGCGGGTTCGGTGGAGCCGGTTTCTCCGGAGGCGGAGCGCAATCTCTGGTACCAGCACTATTTCCACTCGGAGCGTGGGCGAAGGGGATTGGAGCGCAACCGCGAGGAGCTGTGCGCGCTGCTCTGGCGGCTGTGGTCGCCGACGTGGGCCGGGGCCGGGGAGGCGTTCGCGGCGTCGGCGGCGAGCCTGCACAATCCGGACTTCGTCGACGTCGTGGTGCACTCCTACCGGCACCGGTTCGGGCTCGTGGCCGGGGATCCGCGCTACCAGGCGCTGGAGGACCGGCTCGCGGCCGGGCCGCCGATCACGGTGCCGACGGTCGTGCTGGTCGGCGGCGCGGACGGGGTGATCCCCGCCGACGTGCAGGGCGACACCGGGCGCTTCCGCGGGCCGTGCGAGGTCACCGTCCTGCCGGGGATCGGGCACAACGTGCCGCAGGAGGCTCCCGGGGCGTTCGCGGACGCAGTGCTGGGACTGCCCGGCCCGCCCAACTGATCCGCATTAATAGTATTAGCCGACATTACGATGAGTGCTGGCTTATTTTCGGACTGTAATTCAGCTCACTCGACCACGTGGTTTTTGTCATGGCTCTGCGGACAGTGATGCATCGTCCGCGAACTCGATCAAGCCGTCACCGGCGAAGGAGTCATGACGCATGTCCATTTCCATGTCCCCGCGCGACCGCGAGGCATTCCTCGCCGAACGGCGCGTCGGCGTCCTGGGCGTGGCCGACGGGCGCGGCGGTGAGCGCGCGCCGCTGCTCGTCCCGGTCTGGTACGCCTACGAGCCCGGCGGCGACGTCCTCGTCCAGACCGGACGGGAGACCGTCAAGGGCCGACTGCTGCTCGCCGCCGGGCGGTTCAGTCTGTGCGTGCAGGACGAGCGGCGGCCCTACCGGTACGTGAGCGTCGAGGGCGAGGTCACCGCGGTCGAGGACCCGGTGCCGCCGGCCGTCCGCGACGCGCTCGCCCACCGCTACCTGGACCCGGACGAGGCCCGCGGCTACCTCGCCGCCACCGCCGGCCAGCTCAAGGACGACCTCCTGCTGCGGCTGCGCCCGCAGCGCTGGCGCACCGCCGACTTCTCGGCCTTCGCCGCCGACTTCCCGGCGCCCGGGGCCGCTACCGGCTCCGACGCCTGATCCGACGCCCGGCCGGCTTCCGCCGCCCACACGAGAGGGACGACACGATGCCCGACACCGACGTCTCGTCACGCCTGCACCGCCTCCACCGCCCGCACCCCCGGCACGCCGCCCCGCCGACCCGTGACCACCTCCCCTCCTACCCGCGCGACCTGCGCCTGCCCGAGCTGTTCGCCCGGCAGGCCGCCACCCGCCCGCACGCGCCCGCCGCCCGGCACGGCGACCGCACCCTGACCTACGGCCAACTCGACCGCAGGTCCACAGAGTTGGCCGAGCGCCTGCTCGCCGGCGGCGTCGCCGCGGGCGAGCCGGTCGCGGTGTGCGGCGGCCGCTCGCTGGAGGCGCTGGTCGCGCTGCTCGGCATCCTCAAGGCCGGCTGCGCGTACGTGCCGCTCGACGACGAACTCCCGCCCGCCCGGCTGCGGGCCATGGCCGAGGACGCCGGGCTGCGCGCCGCCGTGACGCTGCCGAACGCCGCGCGCCGGGTGCGCGGACTGCGCCTGAGCGTCGCCGTCGAGCCGCTCGACGGCACCGGAGGCGACGGCCCGACTCCCCTTGCCGACACCGCTGATGACACTGCTGCCGATACCGCCGCCGATACCACTGTGGTCGCTTCCATCGCCGGCACCGCCGCCCTGTCCGCCTCCGACTGCGCCTACGTCGCCTTCACCTCCGGCACCACCGGCCGCCCCAAGCCGGTCGCGATCCCGCACCGCGGCGTGGTGCGCCTGGTCCTGTCCGACCGCGAGCTGGCGCCGCCCGGGCCCGGCGACCGCGTCCTGCACGGCTACGGCCTGTCCTCGGACGCCTCGACCATCGAGATCTGGGGCGCCCTGCTCACCGGCGCCTGCCTCGTCATCGCCGACCGCGAGGAACTGCTCTCACCCGCCGCCCTGGAAGAGCTGCTGCGCAGCCGGGCCGTCACCGTCGCCTACCTGACCACCAGCGTCTTCCACCTCCTCGCCCGCACCCGCCCCGGGGCGCTGGCCGGGCTGCGGTTCGTCTCGGCCGGCGGCGAGGCGATGGACCCGCGCCTGGCCAACGCCGTCCTGGCCGCCTGCCCGGCCACCACCGTGGTCAACTTCTACGGCCCGACGGAGAATTCGGTGGTCTCCACCGCCCACGTCGTGCGCCCGCTGCCCGAGGACGCCGCGCACGTGCCCATCGGCCGCCCGTTCGGCGCCACCACCTGCCACGTCCTGCGTCCCGACGGCACCCCCGCCGGCCCCGGCGAGGAGGGCGAACTCCTCGTCGGCGGCGACGGCCTGGCCCTCGGCTACCCCGGCGACGAGCGGCTGACCGCCGAACGGTTCGTGCGCCTGCCCGCGCTCGACCCGGGCCCGCTCTACCGCACCGGCGACCAGGCCCGCTGGGGCGAGGACGGCCTGCTGGAGTACCGCGGCCGCCTCGACCGCCAGGTCAAGCTGCGCGGCGCGCGCGTCGAACTCGACGAGGTGGAGGCCCGGCTGCGCGCCCACCCGGAGGTCGGCGAGGCCGTCGTCGACCTCGCAGCCGACGGCAGCACGCTGACCGCCTGCGTCACCCCCGCCGTCCCCGGGCGGCGCCCGGCCCCGGCCGCCCTGCGCGCCTACTGCGTCCGGTGGCTGCCCGCCCAGGCCGTGCCCGCGCTCACCGTCCTGGACCGCTTCCCGGTGACCAGCGGCGGCAAGGTCGACCGCACCCGCCTGCGGGCCGACGCCTCCCTACTCTCCCAGGCGAAACGTTTCACCGCCGAGCAGGCCGCCGTCCCGATACCCGAGGGCCTGCCCGGCGTCCTCACCGGGGTCTGGCAGCAGGTCCTGCACGTGCGCCCCGCCCCCGGGGACGACTTCTTCCACCTCGGCGGCGACTCCCTGCTCGCCTCCGAGGCCGTCACCCGCACCCTCGCCGCACTCGGCCTCGACGCGGCCCTCGGCTCCTCCCTCATCCGGGCCCTGCTCGCCGACCCCACCCTCGACGGCTTCACCGCCGCCGTGCGCGCCGCCCGCGACGGCTCCCCGGCCGACGCCGCCACCGGCGAAAGCAGCGTCGACTTCACCCGCGAAAGCGAACTCGGCTTCGACCTCCCACCCGCCGAAGGCCCCGCGCCCAGCCCGCACGACCCCCGCGACGTCCTGCTCACCGGCGCCTCGGGATTCGTCGGCGCCTTCCTCCTCGCCGAACTGCTGCGCAGCACCGCCGCCCGCGTCCACTGCCCGGTGCGGGCCACGAGCGCCGACCACGCCCGGCGCCGCGTGCGCACCGCCCTCACCCGCTACGGGCTGCGCCTGGAGGAGGCCGACTGGCGGCGCGTGGAGTGCTTCCCCGCCGACCTCGCCGAGCCCGGCCTCGGCCTGTCCGAGGGCCGGCGCGCCGCGCTCGCCGGCCGCCTCGACCTGATCGTGCACAACGGTGCCCAGGTCAACTTCCTCTACCCCTACGAGCAGTTGCGGGCCCCCAACGTGGACGGCACCCGGGAGGTCGTGCGCCTGGCGGCGCCGCGCCGCGTGCCGGTGCACTTCGTGTCGACGGTCGCCGTCGTCGCCGGCTTCGGCGCGGCCGGGGTGCGCGAGGTGGACGAGGACGCGCCGCTGGCCCACCCGGAGGCCCTCACCATGGGCTACGCCGAGAGCAAGTGGGTCGCCGAGGGGGTGCTGCGCCGGGCGGCGGCGCAGGGGCTGCCGGTGGCCGTCCACCGCCCGTACGAGGTGACCGGCGACCAGGTGCGCGGGGTCGGCAACACCGAGACGGCCATCTGCTCGCTGTTCAAGACGATCGCCGAGACCGGCCTGGCCCCCGGGATCGCGCTGCCGATGGACTTCGTGCCGGTCGACCACCTCGCCGCCGCCGTCGTCCACATCGCCACCACCCGGACGGCCGACGGCCGCACCTACCACCTCACCAACCCCCGCCCGGCGGCCCTTTCGGACGTCGTCGAGCGGATGCGGGCGGCGGGCTGCGCGGTGCGGACGCTGCCGTACGAGCAGTGGGTCGCCGAGCTGGTGCGCCACGTCGCCGCCAACCCGACCAGCGCCACCGCGCCCTTCGTCTCGCTGTGCGTGGACCGCAGCCGCACCGCCGACATGTCCGTCAAGGAGATGTACTTCGAGGACACCTTCCCGGTGCTCGGCCGGCGCAACGCCGAGGCCGCCCTGGCCGACAGCGGGCTGCACTGCCCGCCGGTCGACGCGGCGCTGCTGGACCGGTACCTGGAGTTCTTCTTCTCCTCCGGCTACATCGCCCGCCCCGCCGCTCCCCGCCAGGAGGCCGGCGCATGACCGATCTCGACCTCGGTCCCGAGCCCGCGGCCGGCGCCGTCATCCCGGTGCCCGAGCCGGCCCCGGGCACCGCCGGGCCGCCCTGCGCCTACGCCCGGCTGCGCGCCGAACAGCCCGTCGTCAAGGCGCAGTTGCCCAACGGCGAGAGCGCCTGGCTGCTCTCCCGCTACCAGGACGTGCGCGCCGCCTTCGCCGACCCCCGGCTGGTGCGGCCGCTGCTCTCCGCCTGGCCGCCCACCGGGGACGGGGACGGGCCGCCGCCGTGCCTGCCGACGTTCCTGGAGATGACCGGGGAGCACCACGAGCGCGTGCGCCGCGCCGTGCTGCCGCTGTTCGGGCGCGGGCGGCTGGAGTTCATGCGGCCCCGGATCCGGGCCATGGCGCACGAGCTGATCGACGCGATGACCGCCGCCTGCCCCGGCCGGACGGCCGACCTCGTCGCCGCCTACGTCGAGCCGCTGCCGCTGCGGGTGCTGTGCGAGACGATCGGCCTGCCGCACGAGGACCGCGACCGCTACCTCCCGCACACCCTCACGCTGCTCGGCGCGGCCGGGCTGACGATGGAGCAGGTGCTGGAGGCGCTGTACGCGCTGCAGGACTACGCGTCGGAGCTGATCGCCCGCAAGGAGGACACCCCCGAGGACGCCGCGGGCGGGGACTACATCCGGCTGCTGCTCGCCGAGAGCCGGCGCCCGGGCGGCGCGTTGACCAGGGACGACGTCGTCAGCTTCGTCGTCACCATGCTGATGGCCGGCTACAAGACCAACATGCAGCACACCGCCAACGCGCTGCTGGTCCTGCTCACCCACCCCGAGCAGCTGCGCGCCCTGCGCGAGGAGCCCGGGCGCACCGGCGCCGCGGTGGACGAACTCCTGCGCTACGTCCCGCTGATGAACGCGATCAACATCCTCGTCGCGCAGGAGGACCTGACCCTGCACGGGCAGCACATCCGGGCCGGCGACGCCGTCGTCCCCGTGCCGGCCTCCGCCAACCGCGACCCCGGCGCGTTCGCCGACCCCGACCGCCTCGACCTCGCCCGCACGCCCAACCCGCACGTCGCCTTCGGCCACGGCCCGCACGCGTGCACCGGCGCCCACCTGACGCGCCTGCAGCTCGCGACCGTCATCGAGGTGCTGCTGGAACGGCTGCCCGGCCTCGAACTCGCCGAGCCGGCCGAGACCCTGCCCTGGGACGAGTCCACCCCGCTGCGCGCCCCGGCCCGGCTGCCGGTGCGCTGGTGACACCGTCGTCCACTCCCTCCGCTTCGCTCAGAGAGGTCCCTCGCCGCATGACCGCACCGCACGCTCCCGAACCGACGCTCCCCCACTACCCGTTCAGCACCAAGGGCGACCGCCTCGCCCCCGAGCTGACCGAGCTGCGCGGGCGCTGCCCCGTCGCCCGGGTCTCGACCAACTCCGGCGGCGAGGCCTGGCTCGTCACCGGCTACGAGACGGCCCGCGACGTCCTGCGCGACCGCTCCTTCGCCCGCTCGGTGCTCGGCGACGCCGACAGCCCCACCCAGGACGCCCCGATCCTGGCGCCCGAACTGCTCGACGCCATGAACCACCTCCAGCAGGCCGGCCTGCGCGACGAGGTCCTCACCGCGCTCGGCCGCAACCAGCCCGGACTGCCCGAGGACTGGGTCGCCGACATCACCCGCGCCGGACTGGACTCGATGCTCGCCGAGGGCTCCCCCGGCGACCTGCAGCGGCACTTCGCCGCATGGGTCGCCGCCCAGTGCATGTGCCGGCTGCTCGGCCTGCCCTTCGAGGACCGCGAACGGCTCGCCGCACGCGCCGACAAGGACCTCACCATGGTGACGTACTCCGACCAGGAGCTCGCCGCCAACTGGGAGGAGATCCGCGCCCACATGGCCGCGCACATGGCCGCCCGCGCCCCCGGGCGCCCGCGCGGCCTGGCCGACCGCCTCGCCGACCTCAACGCGGCCGGACCGGCGGAGAAGGCGCTGACCGACGAGCAGCTGTCCAACATCGTCGCCGTGCTGTTCGTCAGCGGCTACGAGGACTTCGCGAGCTTCCTCGGCGTCGCGGCGCTCAACCTGCTCCAGCGCCCCGGCGACGTCGAGGCCCTGCGCGCCGACCCGCGGCGCATGCCGCAGTACGTGGAGGAACTGCTGCGCTGCAGCGTCGTGCTCGGCAACGCGATCCCGCGCTTCGTCACCCGCGACACCACCCTGGCCGGCGCTCCGCTCAAGGCCGGCGACCTGGTCCTGCTCTCCCTGGACGCCGCCAACTACGACCCCGCGGCATTCACCGGCGCCGAGGACTTCGACCCCGCCCGCTCCCCCAACCCCCACCTGCGCTTCGGCTACGGCCGCCACCACTGCCCCGGCGCCCACCTGGTGCGCCGGCACTCCGACACCGCCTTCCGCACCCTGCTCACCCACCTCCCCGCCACCCTGCGCCTCGCCGCCCCGCCCGCCGACATCCCCTGGCACCCCAACCGCATGGCCATCACCCCGGCCGCCGTCCCGGTCACCTGGTGAACCGATGAATTGGTGACCCGGTGAACCGGTGTGGGGCGCCCGGGACCGTCCTGGCGCCCCACACCGCGCTTTCACGCCCGGCCGGGCGAAAACCCGTGGCCGGACGGGCGGGTGGGGCGGTTGACTGGGGCGGACACGGCATCGGGCGGCGAGGAGGAATCCGTGGAGGCCCCGGCTTTCGAGGTCCGGCTGACCGGCACCCCGGCCCGCGACGCGACCGCCCTGCAAGCGGTGCGGGCGGTCACCGGCCTGAGCCTGTGGCGCAGCCGGCAGGTGCTGGACGGCCCGCCCGCCGTCGTCCAGGCGGGTGCCCCGTTCGACATCGCCGTCCGGCTGGCCCGGCAGCTGCGCGAGGCCGGTGTGCCGGCCGACGTCCGGTGCGACTGGTGCCGGCGCACGCTGCCGGGCGACGGCACTGCGGTCGATCCCGGGCCGTGCGCGTCGCAGTACTGGCCCGTCGCGCACTGCGGGGCCAACTCCGTGACGGACTGCGACTGCTGGGTCTGCGCGCTGCGCGGCCAGGGCTGATCCCGGGCCGTCGCGGTCGACAGTCCGGGCCGCGGTCAGGGCGTGATGACGAACGAGCGGATGGTGTCGAAGTCGACGAATATCCGGCCCGGCCCGAGCAGCAGCTCGCAGTCGACTCCCCCCGGGCCTCGGCACAGCGACACCCGGCCGCCGGTCAGGTTGTTCTCCATCCATCCCATGCCGTGCACGTTGGACGGGGTGTGCACCCCGTAGCCGTAGAAGACCATGATCGGCTGGTCCGGGACGAGGATGCACACGGCTTCCTGCGGGCATTGCTCGACCGTGTCGGCCCGGGCCGTGCCCGCGCCGGCGAGGGTGGTGGCGGCGAGGGCGGCCGCGGCGGCGCCCGTTGCGAGGACGGCCTTCAGGCTCTTCATCGGCTCTTCCTTCCGTTTCGTGACCGCTCGTCAGGAACCCCACCCATGGAACGCCGTGGGTGGGGTGCCGGTCGAATGGTTCGAAGGAATTCGAAGACGATCACCTGGGAATGCCCGGGCCGCCGGGCGGAGGCCGGCGGCCTGGGGCGGGCCCGGTTCTACCTGTAGCGGTAGCGGATGCGGCCGCGGGTGAGGTCGTAGGGGCTGAGCTCCACGAGGACGCGGTCCTCGGGGAGGATCTTGATGTAGTTCTTGCGGATCTTGCCGCTGATGTGGGCGAGCACGACGTGCCCGTTCTGGAGCTGCACCTTGAAGGTCGCGTTGCGCAGGCACTCGGTGACGGTGCCCTCGACTTCGATGGCTCCTGTTGATTTGGTCATGGTTTCCCGTTTCCGGTCGGTGGGGCGGTGGATCGCTTGTGTGGTGTGGCGGGGCGTCAGCGGCGGACGAGTTCCAGGATGCTGCCCACGTGCTCGGCGCCCACGCCTTCGAGGAGGGCGATGGCGGCCGTGTTGGTCTCGTCGGCCTCGGCCCAGGCCGAGGCCGTCCCGGCGTGGTGCAGCGAGCCCAGTGTGTGGGCCAGCAGCGCCCGGGCGATGCCCCGGCGCTGCGCCTCGGCGCGGACGGCGATGAGGCCGATCCGCGGCCGGCGGGTGACCGGGGCGAGGCGGAGCAGGCCGAGGTAGCGGCCGTCCTGCTGTGCGACGACGTACTTCGACGGGTCGACGACGGTGGTGCCCGCCGGGCGGGGCAGTACCTCGGCCGGCATCGTCCGCCAGCCGGGGCCGGCCCCGACCTCGTCGCGCACGGCGCGGTCCAGGTCGTGCAGTGGGCCTTCCTGCGCCTGGCCGGCGGGCACGATCGTCACGCCCGCCGGGGGCCGTGCCGGGGCGAGCCCGGTGGTGTGCGGGTCGGTGGGCACGACGTAGGTCCGCTCGCGGCGGGCGGTGGTGAAGCCGAGCCGCTGCCAGGCGGCCACCGCGTCGTGGTCGGCCTCGTCGGCGACGGTGTGCAGCGGCGCCGGCAGGTCGGCGAGCATCGTGGCGGCGAGGCGGTCGCGGGCCGCGTCGTGCCAGGCGTCGATGCTGACGAAGAGCCGCCCGTCGGGCCTGTTCGAGGCGTCGGCGCGGCCGACGACCAGGTCGCCGTCGAGGGCCTGCCACTGCGTGTCGGCGGTACGGGTGACGGTGAGCGCGTGCTCGCGCGGGCCCTGGACGGGGTGCGGGGAAGAGGATGCGTTCATGGTGTTGCCTTTCGGGAGTGCCTTGTCGCAGGGGCTCCCGGGCGACACCAAACGTCAATCGCCCACCGTGACGACGAGGGGGAGCACCCACACGGATACAGCCTTCATGGGTCTCACACCTCCTCACGTTCTTTCACGGCTGCACAGACAGTAACAGCAAGGAGCGGACCGGCCCAACCGATTTACCGCGGGCGACTGCTCGTCTACCGATCGTCGACGGTCCGTTGACGCGCGCCGCATAGCTTCCTGAGCCTGCGACCCGCCCGGACCGCGGGCCGGCGCCGGAGGGAGGAGCTCTACCTCGGCCGGGCCCGCGACACGGTCCACCGCGTGTGGTGGCGCCCCACCGGGCGCGCCGCCCCCGAGCTCCCGGGTCCGGACGGCCGTCTCCCCCTCGGCCGCCCGGACCCGGGCCTTTTCGCGCGCTGGCGCCGGGCGGTGTCCGTGCCGTGTGGGAGGCTGCCGCGACGGCGGTGGGCGGCGGGACGGAGGGCCGGCGGGATGGGTTTCGGGGACGGGGTCTGGCGGCTGGTGCGGCAGGAGGAACTGCTCGGCGAGATCCTGGTCGACGGGGCGGACTTCCCGTGGCTGGAGGGGCGCTTCGTCCCCACGCCGGCGTTCGCCACGGTGAAGCCGTGGTTCGACGAGTCGCTGGCCCTCCTTGAGGCGGACGGGATCGAGCGCTTCGACGACGTCTACGACCGGATCGCGCGGGCCCTGTCGCTCGTGGCCCCGTCGGGTCCGGTCGCCGAGTTCCTGTTGCACATCGAGGACGGCCGCGCCTGGTTCCGGTGGAGCGACGAACCGTTCGACGAGGACTGAGCCCGCGGATGTGATGACACATCAGGAATGGCTTCCGGCCAATGAGTTGGGCGGGGCGGGGTCGGCGTCGGCGGCCGGATGCCCGGTGTGGCCGTCGCCCTCGATGTCGACGTGCGGCAGCAGGCGGTCGAGCCATCGGGGCAGCCACCAGTTGCCGTCGCCGAGCAGGACCATGGTGGCGGGCACCAGCAGGCCGCGGACGACGGTCGCGTCCAGGGCGACGGCGCTCGCCAGGCCGACGCCGAACATCTTGACGACGGGGTCGTCGGACAGCAGGTAGCTCAGGAAGACCGCGACCATGATGAGGGCGGCGGAGCTGATGATCCGCCCGGTCGCGGCGAGGCCGGCCACCACGGCGCGGCGGTTGTCCCGTTCCCGCAGGTAGCCCTCGCGCACGGCGCTGAGCAGGAAGACCTCGTAGTCCATCGACAGGCCGAAGAGCACGGCGAACATCAGCAGGGGCACGTAGCCGGGGATCGGGACGGCGCCCTCCAGGCCGATCAGCCGGGCGCCCGAGCCGTGCTGGAAGACCGCGGTGAGCACGCCGTAGGCGGCGGCGACCGACACCAGGTTCATGACGGCGGCCTTGACGGCGACGACGGGCGAGCGGAAGGCGAGGAGCAGGAGGAGGCCGGCGACAGTCAGGACGAAGCCGACGACGAGCGGCATCCGCTGCGCGATGCGCACGTTGAGGTCGGCCTGGGCCGCCGGGGCGCCGCCGACGTGCGGCACCTGGCCACTGCCGGCGGTGGCGGCGGGCAGGACGTCCGAGCGCAGGCGGTGGACGAGTGCGGTGGTGGCCGGGTCGGAGGGGGCGGTGGCCGGGGTGACCTGCCAGCGGGCGGTGCGGCCGTCGGCGGCGAGGGCGGGCGGACCGACGGCGGCGACGCCCTCGGCGGCGCGCAGGGCGGTGGTGACGGCCGTCAGGCGCGGGTCGGTGCTCCCCGCGCCCGCCCGCACCGGCGCGGGCAGGACGTCGACGACCTGGAGCACGCCGTTGGCGCCCGGGCCGAAGGCCTGGGCCATGCGGTCGTAGGCGGTGCGGCTCATGGTGCCCCGGGCCTTGCCGCCGGCGTCCAGCTGGCCGAGGTGCAGGTGCGCCGCCGGGGCGGCGAGGGCGCCGAGCAGGGCGAGGCCGGCCAGCAGCAGGGGCCACGGCCTGGCCGCGACCAGGGCGGCGATCCGGCCCCAGCCGCGCGGGCGCCCGTCCGGGGCGGGGGCGGCCGGACGGGGTGTCAGGCGCGTGCCGAGCAGGACGAGGACCGCGGGCAGGAGGGTGAGGTTGACGCCCAGCGCCACCACCACGGCGATCGCGGGCGCGAGGGCCAGGGCGTACAGCAGCGGCAGTCCGCCCAGGGCCAGGCCGGCCAGTGCCGCGACGACGGCGCTGCCGGCGAAGGCGACGGACTTGCCGGAACCGGCGGTGGTGCGCACGGCCGCGTCCTCGACACCCGCCCCGGCGGCGCGCAGCTCCCGGAAGCGGGTGAGCCCGAAGAGGGTGTAGTCGATGCCGACGCCCAGGCCGATCATCGCGGCGATGGTCTCGCCGGCCTGGGGGACGTCCATCAGGTGGCCGACCAGGCCGAGGACGGGCAGCGCGATGCCGAGGCCGACCACCCCGGCGAGCAGCGGCAGGCCGGCGGCGAGGAGGCTGCCGAGGGTGAGGGCGAGGATCACCAGGGCGGCGCCGAGGCCGATGGCCTCGCTGCGCCCGGTGCTCCCCCGGTCGACCGCCGCGGCGAGCTGGCCGCCGGGGGTCACCTCGATGCCGGCGGCGGTGGCCGGTGCGGCCGCGGCGAGCACGGCGTCGGTCGTCGCGGGCGTCACCTCCCGTCCGGAGACGTCGAGTTCGACGGAGAGGTAGGCGGTGTGGCCGTCGGCGCTCGTCGCCGCGGCGCCGGCCGGGTCGTAGGGCGTGGTGACGGCGACGACGTGCGGCACCGCGGCGATGGCGGTGGCGGCGCTGCGGACGGCGGCGGCGGTGCCGGGGTCGGTGAGCGGGGCGGCGCCGGCGGGGGTGTGCAGCAGGACCGGCTGCTTGCCGGAGGGCGGGGCGGGGAAAGCGCGGGTGGCCGTGTCGAGCGCGGCCTGGCTGTCGCTGCCGGGGATGGAGACGTCCTCGCTGGTGACCCGCCCGAGCAGCCCGACGGCGGTGAGCGCGGCGGCCAGCAGCAGGAGCCAGGCCGCGACGACGCGCTTGGGTCTGCGGGCGCACCAGCGCCCCACCGTGGTGAACATCTGCGGCGAACGGCCTTTCGTACGCGGCGGAAGGGCGTGCCGCCCCCACCGGAAACTTATTGCACTCCCCGTGCAACGCGTACACTTGCACTCGCGGTGCAAGAATGTCAACGAGAGTGCGGAGGAGCCCACGTGAAACGGTCCGAGACCGCCGCGCCGGCCGCGCCCGCCGCCGACGGGCGCACGGAACGCGGGCGGCAGACCCGCGAGAAGATCGCCGACGCGGTGCTGTCGCTGCTCGACGAGAACCAGTCGCACTTCCCCGCCGACAAGGTGGCCGAACGGGCGGGCGTCTCCCGCCGGCTGGTGTTCCACCACTTCGCCGACATGGCCGAGCTCGCCGAGGTGGCCGTCAGCCGGCGCCTGGAGCAGCTCGCGGCCCGGATCGGGCCGCTTCCCACCGAGGGGCCGCGGGAGCTGCGGGTCACGGCCCTCACCGAGCAGCGCGCCCGCATCCTGGAGGGCGTCACCCCGACCAGACTCGCCGTCATGCGGCTGGAGAACCCGTCCCCGCGGATCCAGGAGGCGGTGCGGCAGATGATGGACTTCGCCCGCCTGCGGCTCGCCCAGGTCTTCGCCGCGGAACTCGACCCGCTCCCCGAACCCGCCCGGAGCGAGCTGCTCGACGGCCTGGACGCGGTGACCACGTGGAGCGCCTGGCACCACTGGCGCAGCTGCGGCCAGAGCCCGGAGGAGGCGCGGCACACCATGGCCGCCACCGTCCGCACGCTCCTCGCCGGCGCCGAACGGACGCCGCAGGGCTGACGGGGGCCGGCCCGGCAGGGGCACACCGATCGTTCACAGGTCGGGGGCGGAGTGGGCCGATCGGCGTGCCGCAGGTATAAAAATGACCAAACCGGGGCGCTTTCCAAGGGATCTCTCATGGACGCACCCGAAGGTGCGGATCATGGCTCTCAACGTCCTCACCGCCCCCGGCCAGGCCCCGGCTCCCCCGTCGCGTGGCCGCAGGGCCCCGTGGAAGTCCCCCGACGACCAGCCCGGCTACGCCCGGCCCGCGCTGCTGGGGATCGCGGCCGTCGCCGCCGTGCTGTACGCGTGGAACATCGGCCACAGCCAGTTCCACGGCTTCTACGCCGACGCCGTGCGCAGCATGACGGAGAGCTGGAAGGCGTTCGTGTTCGGGTCGTTCGACCCGGCGGGCACGATCACGCTGGACAAACTGCCGGGGTTCCTGTGGCCGCAGGCGCTGTCGGCGCGGGTGTTCGGGTTCCACCCGTGGGCGCTGACCCTGCCGCAGGTGGTGGAGGGGGTGCTGTCCGTCCTGGTGCTGTACCGGGTGGTGCGGCGGTGGGCCGGGGCCGGTGCGGGGCTGCTCGCGGCGGCGGCGTTCACGCTGACGCCGGTGGCCGCTGGGCTGTTCCGCACGGCGGGCGAGGACGCCGCGTTCACGCTGCTGCTCCTGCTCGCGGCGGACGCGGCGCAGCGGGCGGCGCACGCGGCGCGGCTGCGCCCGCTGCTGCTGGCCGGGGTGTGGGTGGGGCTGGCGTTCCAGACGAAGATGCTGGAGGCGTGGGCGGTGCTGCCGGCGCTGGCGGCGGTGTACCTGCTGGCGGCGCCGGCTGCGCTGCGGCGGCGGATCGGGCACGTGGCGCTGGCCGGGCTGGTGACGGTCGTGGTCTCGGCGTCCTGGATGCTGGCGGTCACGGCGACGCCGGCGCGGGACCGTCCGTTCGTGGACGGTACGACGGACAACTCGGCGTTCAGCATGGTGGTCGGCTACAACTTCCTGAACCGGTTCTCGTCGCTGGGGATGAGCGCGGCGCAGACGGGCAGCGTGCAGGCGGTCCGTGGCGGGAACGGCGGAGGCGGCGGTGGTGGCGGTGGTGGCGGCGGTGGCGGGGGCCACGTCGCCGGGGCCGGTGCGGCGGGCGGCGAGCAGGGGGCCCGGGCGCAGGTCGCTCCGCGGGGTCAGGGCGGCGGCGGTGCGGACGACGGCGGCTGGACGAAGATGTTCGGCTCGCAGTTCGCCCCGCAGACCGGCTGGCTCTACCCGGTCGCCGTGGTCGCCCTGTTGTGCGGGCTGGCCTGGCGTCGGCGCGAGCCGCGCACCGACGTGCTGCGGGCGGGCTACGTCCTGTGGGGTGCCTGGCTCGGTGTGTTCTTCCTGGTCTTCAGTGCGGGCAGCGTCGGCGGCCACTCCTACTACATGGGGGTGATCGCGGCTCCGCTGGCGGCGCTGTGCGGTGCGGGGGTCGTGCTGCTGTGGCAGGGCTTCCACCGCGGGGGCGCGCGGGCGTGGGCGTTTCCGGGCGCGGTCGCCGGGACCGCTCTCTGGTCGGTCTTCCTGGCCCGGGAGTTCCCGTCGTTCCTGCCGTGGCTGGCGCCGGTCGTGGTGGTCCTGGGGGTGGCGGCGCTGGCGCTGCTCGCGGCGGTCAGGTTCAGCCGTTTCACCGGGCGGCGGGTCGCGCTGGCGGGCCTGGTGGCGGGTGTGGCGGCGATGCTGGTGGCGCCGGGTGCGTGGGCGTCCTCGGTGCTGGGCTCGGCGTACGGCGACTCGGGCATGGGCACCGTCGGTCCTTCCGGGGGCGGGCACGGCACCGGTGGGCGGCACGCGCTCGCGGGGGCGGAGGCCGGGCGCGTGCAGCGCGCGGGGTTCGGCGGGGGCGGGTTCGGCGGTTCCTCGGAGCACCTGACGGCGCCGGAGCAGGCCCTGTTCGACTATCTGCGGGCCCACCGGGGCGGTGCCCGCTACCTGTTCGCCGCCTCCAGCTGGAGCGCCGCCTCGCCGTTCATCCTGGCGACGGGCGAGGAGGTCCTGCCGATGGGCGGCTTCAGCGGTTCGGCGCCGTCACCGACCCTGGCGGAGTTCCAGCAGCTGGTCGGGGACGGCGCGTTGAGGTACGTCCTGGTCGGCGGGGCCGGCCGGCGCGGTGGCGGCGGCGAGGCGGCGGGGCCGACGACGGCCGCGGAGATCCAGTCCTGGGTGCGGACCGCCTGCACCGCCGTGCCGGCCTCCGAGTACGGCGGCGGGCGGGCGGCGGGCGACGACTCCGGCGGCCGGCAGCTCTACCTCTGCACGAGCGCGGGCTGAGAACGCCTCCGGGAACAGACCGGGCGGGTGCCGGCGGCCGGCGCCCGCCCGGTTCACTTCCCGGGGCTGCCCACCGACAGCTTCTCCCCGTCCACCAGCAGGCCGAAGAACGCCGCCGCGAAGATCGACAGCGCCGGGGCGGCCGCGGACCGGTCCGTGAGCCCGGTCATCAGCGCGCCGGTGACGGCGCCGAGGAAGGTGCAGCCCAGCAGCGCCCACCAGCAGAACCGCTGCCCCTTGCCCTGCGGGTTCGCCAGGGTGCCGATGATGAGGCTCACGATCCCCGACAGCCCGAGCTGGCCCAGGTTGGGCGTGGTGTCCTGGGAGAGTTCGTAGCTCAGGAACCCGATGATCAGTGCGAGCGCCGCCATGGCGAATCCCGAGACCCAGCCCTCCGGGAGGTCCAGTTCCTTCGCGGCCTTGGTGCGGGTGGGGTCGTCGCTCACGCAAGGACTGTAGGCGCCGCCGGCGGCCGGTGCCGGACGCAGGCGCGCCGTGTTGGCGCCTGCCGCCCGGGCGGAGCAACCGGGCGCCGGCCCGGTCGGCCGTGGGTCACTCGACGGTGGGTCGGCGAGCACCGGTCAGGCGTGGACGGCGGCCCGGACCCGGTCCAGGTCCGCGAGCAGCGCGTCCAGCTGCGAGGGGTCGTTGGCGTAGGCGAGCACGGCCCGGTAGAACGCGCTCTGCATCGCGTCCGGCATCAGGTCGGAGGCGTCGAACCGTACCGCCCGGGCGTCGACCAGCAGTTGGCCCAGGCGGCGGGACAGGGCGTCCGGGTAGACAGTGGCGGGCACCTGGCGGTTGGGGCTCAGCGCGCCGCCGCGGGCCACCCAGATCCGCTGCGCCTCGGGTGTCGTGAGGTAGGCGGCGAGCTGCTGGGCGGCCGGGGTGGCGTGGAACATGCCGAGCAGGTCGCCCGCCACCTCCTCGGTGCCCTTGAACCCCTCGTCGATGGCCGGGAACCGGGCGAAGTCGTAGTCCTCGCCGGCCTTGAGCCTCGGGTCGCCCTGCCGGTAGTAGTCCGTGATGAAGGACGCCGCGTGCTCGAAGTAGCAGCCCGGCTGCCGGCTGAACAGCGAGCCGCCCGAGCCGGCGAAGCCGGTGAGCAGCATGCCGCGGGCGTCACCGCGGACCATGCCCTTGGCGGCGACCACGTCTCCCCAGGTCTGCCAGGCCCGTTTGATCGCCGGGGAGTTCCAGGCGAGCGCGCCGCTCGCCCACTGGTCGTAGACGTCCGGTCCGGACTGGGCGAGGACGATGTCCTCCAGCCAGTCGGTGCCCGGCCAGCCGGAGGCGGAGCTCGACTCCAGGCCGACGCACCACGGGGGGACGCCCGACCCGGCGATCTGCCGGTCCAGGGTGTTCAGCTGGTCCCAGCTGCCGGGTGGTGTCCAGCCGTGTGCGGCAAGGGCCTTGGGCGAGTACCAGATGAGGCTCTTCACCGTGGCCTTGACGAACACGGCGTACTGCTTGCCGTCCACGGCGCCCAGCCGCACCCAGCTCTCTCCGTACTGCGCGGCCATGCCCGGCAGGTCGAGCGCGCCGTCGAGCGGGGCCAGGCGGCCGGCCCGGGCGTACTGCACCAGTTTTCCGGGACTGGAGAGGACGGCGAGGTCGGGCGGTGTCCCGTTGCCGACCCGGTCGGCCAGCACGGTGTCGGAGTCCCGGGAGCCCTGGTAGTCCACCTTGATCCCGGTCCGCTGCTCGAACGGCGCGACCATGGCCAGGAACGAGTCCCGCTCGCTGCCGGTCCAGGTGCCGAGCACGTGGACCACCGGTCCCGACCGGCCGCCGCTGCAGGCGGTGGGGCCGGCGAGGGCGACCAGCAGCAGGGCGAGGGCGGCCCGGGCCCAGCGGCCCGCCGCGGTCATCGCGCGGCCCGGTACTCGTCGATCCGCGGCCACAGGCCGCCCAGGCAGAGCAGCGCGATGGCGGCGCACAGCACCGGGAGCGCGCGGCCCAGGCCCAGGTCGGAGCGGGCCGCCGACTCGGCGTCGGCCAGCCGTTGCCGGTCCGGCTCCGCGAGCCGGGCCAGGTCGGCGTCGAACGCCGCGCCGGCGCCGCCCAGTTGGGCGGGGCCGGGGCCGACGGCGGTGGCCACCACTGCGGGGTCGGCGGCCGCCGCGGCGGGGCCGCGGGTGGCGGCCTGCCGGCGCAGCTCGGCGTCGGCCGCGGTGAACTGCCGGAAGTCCTGGAGGGTGTGCACGGCGGCGTCCCGTTTCGCTGGGGAGGAGTCGGGGCGGAGGTCGGCGTCGATCAGGTCGGCGAGGATGCCGTGGAACGCGGGCGGCTCGCTCTCGGCCGCCGCGGCCTCTCCCGGCGTGACCGGACGGTCCGCCAGCTGGCCGGTGTAGGTGGCGAAGTCGTCGGAGAGGTCCTGTCCGGGGACGGCCTGGACCACCGCCAGCGCGTCGCCGCCCGCCGCGTCGGCGGCGAGTGCGCGGGCCTGCCAGGCGGCGGTCAGCCGGGGCAGCGCCTCGTCGGCGGCGGTGGCGAAGGCCCGGTCGGCGTGCAGGGTCGCCGCCGCCGTCCAGCCGGCCAGCGCGAGCAGCAGGAGGGACGCGGTGAGCAGGCACGGGTTGAGCCGCCGGTTGAAGTGGCGGCTCAGGAAGCGCTGGGTGGCGACCAGCAGGACCAGGGCGAGCAGCGCGGGGGCGAGGACGCCGAGCAGCGCGGCCGGGGCGAGCCATCCGCTCTGCCGCTGCCGGTCCAGTTCCTGCTGCTCGGCGGCCCGCAGTTGCCGGACCTGGGCGAGGACTCCGTCGCCGGGTTTGTGCATCAGGTTCGTGGCGTAGCTCAAGTAGGCGGTGCCGAGGGCGCCTTGGCTCTCGGTGGCGTGCGCCTGCTCGATCAGGCCGGTGTACTCGACGAGCAGTCCCTCGACGGCCTGCAGGCGCCCGCTGCCGGCCGGGCCGGTCGCGTCGTGCTCGGCGGCCCGGGCGAGCGCCTGGTGGGCGGACTTCAGGTCGTCCTGGTAGCGCTGCCCCGGTCCGCTCAGGCGCACCGTCCCCGAGGCGAAGCTCCCGGCCGCGACCCGGTCCGCGTCGGCGAGCAGGTACGACAGCTGCGCGGTGTCGACGAGGGCCGGATCGGCGTGGGCCTCGGCGGCGGACACCGTCGTGTGCGCGCCGGAGAGCGCCGTCTGCAGCGTCCCCCACAGCGCCGCCGTGCACAGGACCAGCGCGACCACGGTCCGGCGCAGCCGGCCCGGGGTGGTGGGCGGCGCGGCGGGTCTGCCGCCGAAGCGGTGCGCCCGTGACCTCATGCCGGCAGTGGCCGCCATCCGCATCCCGCCCCCTGCTCGGCCCGCCAGGAGCCCGACGGATCGTCGCCCACCCTAGCCGCGCGACTACGGGGTGGCCACCGGAAAACGGGATATGACGGATCGTCAGCTCGGGACCTCGCCGCCCAGGGAAAGCCCGCCCTTGCAATGGCAAGCGTCCGCAACTATTGTTGCAGCAGATAGTGCACCTGCAATCAATGCCGCCGGGGAGCCTCCATGAGCACGACCCTCTTCACCCCCTACACGCTGCGGGAACTGACCGTCCCCAACCGCGTCTGGATGCCGCCGATGTGCCAGTACAGCGCCGCACCCGACGGCGGGGCGGCCGGGGTGGCGACGGACTGGCACTTCACCCACCTCGCGGCGCGGGCGGCCGGCGGCACCGGGCTGATCATCGTGGAGGCCACCGCCGTCTCCCCCGAGGGCCGCATCAGCCCCTACGACCTCGGACTGTGGAACGACACCCAGACCGAGGCGCTGCGGCGGATCACCGCCTTCCTGAAGGACCAGGGCAGCGTCGCCGCCATCCAGCTCGGCCACGCCGGGCGCAAGGCCTCCACCGAGCGCCCCTGGGTCGAGCGCGGGCGCGCGCTCGCCCCGCACGAGACCCACGGCTGGACCCCGGTGGGCCCCAGCGCCGTCGCCTTCTCCCCCGACCACACCACGCCGGACGAGCTGACGCGCGAGCAGATCCGCGAGATCGTGGGGCAGTTCGCGGACGCCGCCCGGCGCGCCCTGGAGGCCGGCTTCCAGGCCGTCGAACTCCACGGCGCCCACGGCTACCTGATCCACCAGTTCCTCTCCCCCGCCAGCAACCGCCGCACCGACGAGTACGGCGGCTCCTTCGAGGGCCGCACCCGCTTCGCCCTGGAGGTCGTCGACGCCGTGCGCGCCGTGTGGCCCGGGGAACTGCCGCTGCTGTTCCGCGTCTCGGCCACCGACTGGATCGCCGAGAACCCCGAGGACGGGCGCGAGGGCTGGACGCTGGAGGAGACCGTGCGCCTGGCCAAGGAGCTCCAGGCCCGCGGCGTGGACCTGATGGACGTCTCCACCGGCGGCCTCGTCCCCGACGCGAAGATCGACGCCGCCCCCGGCTTCCAGGTGCCCTTCGCCGAGGCGATCCGCAACGGAGCCGGCATGCCGGTGGCGGCCGTCGGCCTGATCACCGAGCCCGCCCAGGCCCGGGACATCCTCGCCGCCGGCCGGGCCGACGCCGTCCTGATCGGCCGCGAGCTGCTGCGCAACCCCTCCTGGGCGCGCCACGCCGCCGCCGCGCTCGGCGGGCAGGTCCACTCGCCGGTGCAGTACCACCGCGCCTGACGGGCCCGGGCGCCCCGGGACCGGAGAAACGGGGGGCCGCGGGCCCCCCGGGGGCCCGTAGGCGGGCGCGGTGGCCCCCCCCCCCCCCCCCGCGGCCCGCGGGGGGGGGCGGGACACCGCGGGGGTCCCCCCCCCCGCCCCCGGCGGCCCCCGGCGGCCCGTCCGGCAACCCGGGGGGGGCCGCCGGACCGCGCGGGAACGGGCAGAAGTGATGTGACCTCCGGCACCGTCCTGACGCAGACTGGGCACTGATCACTCGACCGACCGAGGACGGACCCATGGCTGACCGGCCGCTGACCCTGATGGCAGTGCACGCCCACCCGGACGACGAGGCGACCGGAACGGGCGGCGTCCTCGCCCGCTACGCCGCCGAGGGCATCCGCACCGTGCTCGTCACCTGCACCGACGGCGCCTGCGGCGACGGCCCCGGCGGCGTCAAGCCGGGCGAGCCCGGACACGACCCCGCGGCCGTCGCCGCGCTGCGCCGCAAGGAGCTGGAGGCCAGCTGTCAGGTCCTCGGGGTGGGCCACCTGGAGACGCTCGACTACGGCGACTCCGGGATGATGGGCTGGGCGGCCAACGACGCCCCCGGCTCGTTCTGGGGCACCCCCGTCGCCGAAGGCGCCGCCCGCCTGGCCGACCTGATGCTGCACTACCGGCCCGACGTCGTCGTCACCTACGACGAGAACGGCTTCTACGGCCACCCCGACCACATCCAGGCCCACCGCATCACCATGGCCGCGCTGGAGCGCAGCGGGCTGAGGCCCAAGGTGTACTGGACCACCGTGCCGCACTCGACGATGCGGCGCTTCGGCGAGGCCATGCGGGAGTTCGCCGAGGACGAGCCGCAGCCGGAGCGCTCCGGGGAGGGGAGCGAGGCCGAGCAGATGCCGGAGATCGGCCTGCCCGACGAGGCCGTCACCACCTGGGTGGACACCACCGAGTTCGGCGGGCGGAAGTTCGACGCGCTGCGGGCGCACGCGAGCCAGGGCGAGAACATCTTCTTCCTGCGCATGGGCCAGGAGCGCTTCACCGACCTGATGGGCCTGGAGACCTTCGTGCGCGTGCGGGACACCACGAACGCGCCGCTGCCCGAGGACGACCTGTTCGCCGGCCTGCGCTGACGCCGGGTCACGCCCGCGCCGGCGGCGTCCTCCCGCGGGAGGACGCCGCCGGCGTTCGTCGTCAGCGGCCGGTGGTGGCGACCGGGTCGGGGGCGGACCCGTGGGCGGGGGCGGGGATCACGGCCTTGCGGGCGTGCAGGACGGTGGCGCCCAGCGGCAGGGGGCTCTGGCCGACGAGGTGGAGGCCGGCGTCGGCCAGGAGGTGGGCGTAGTGGTCGGCGCGGCGTTCGCGGCCGCCGACGTTGCACATCATGTGGAGGTCCCAGGCGGTCGCCAGTGAGGGCGAGCCGTCGGCGGGCAGGACGCGTTCGATGATCAGCAGGTCGGCGTGGGCGGGCATCGCGCGGGCGCAGTGGCGCAGGATCTCGCGGCAGCGCTCGTCGTCCCAGTCGTGCAGCACGCGGGACAGGACGTAGACGTCCCCGCCGGCCGGGACGTCGGCGAAGTCGCCCGCCCGGTAGGTGCAGCGCCCGCCGGTGCCGGCCGCGTCGAGCAGGGCGCGGGCGGCCTCGACGGCGTGCGGGCGTTCCAGCAGGACGCCGTGCAGGCGGGGGTGGGCGGCCAGGATGCGGCCGAGGAGTTCGCCGTTGCCGCCGGCGACGTCGACGACGGTCGCGGGGGCGGGCGCCTGGGCGGCGGCCGCGAGGGCGGGGTGGGCCGGGACCGGCTCGAACATGCGCGAACTGGCCGCCATGGAGCGGTCGAAGAGCTCGGCGAGTTCGGGGTCGCGGGCGAAGTGGTCGAAGTGGTTCTCGCCGAAGAGGTGGTCGAAGGCGGTCTGCCCGGTGCGCACCGTGTGGGCGAGGCGGCCGAAGGACTCGTAGAACGGCCCGCCGTACATCAGGGCCAGCGGGCGCATCGAGCCCGGGGTGTCGGTGCGCAGCAGGGCGCCGAGTTCGGTGAGGCGGAAGCCGTCGGGGGTCTCGGTGACGGCGCCGAGCATGGCGAGGTAGCGCAGGAGGGTGGTGAGGCTCTGCGGGTGGGCGCCGATCCGGTGGGCGAGGGTGGCGGTGGCGGTGGCGGCGGTGGTGTCGAGGGCGTCGGGGAGTTTCAGTTCGGCGCTGACGGCGAGGGCCTGGGTCGTCCACGCGCCGGTCATCAGGCGCAGGAGCGTTTCGGCGGGCTGGTGGGCGCGGGAGTCGTGGAGGTGGGCGGCGAGGGCGGGGCGGTGGTCGCCGGGGACGTATAGC